>NZ_VPAQ01000008.1:0-136638 GCF_013419135.1 Acinetobacter sp. YH12100
ACTGGCAGTACTTTTATAATCATGAACGACCTCATATGTCAGTAAATGGTTGTCCACCTATTTTTAAACAATAACAAGGCTTTAGATTTTCTACCCATTAATTCAATTAAAAATGGGGGTATTACCCTCCTAGTGTCGTAGAAATGCATATTTTGATGCAACTCACGCATAATCATTTTTATTTCATCAACTAAAATATCTAGCTTAACCCTCAAAATAACCACCAATTCAATAAGATAAGTATTAAATAATAAATTTATAAACCGTATATTTGTATAATATAGATAAATTAATGTTTATTAATACCTTATTTTTTTAATAAAAAATATATTTTTATATAAAAAAATTAAAAGAATTTAATGTTTTTAATATTAAATTCTTTTTTGGTATTTATTTTATTTATTTATCTTAAGATTTTACTATATATTTTTATTTACAAAATATTTTTTCTTATACAAAAATTAAAAGTGAAGTACTTCAAATCAGAAGCTAATTTTTGAAATTTACTGCATCTAACAATAAAATTTTCTAAATTTTTAATTAATTATTTTAAATATTCAAACCAAAAAATAAGCCAAATACAATTGTATTTGGCTTATTCTAAGACTTTCCGAAGCAGCGGTTTTTTAATGAAAAAAAATGGATTTAGCAAACTAAAAATTGGACAAACTTCAGATGAAAATTAATACTAGATAGGCTCTAAAAAGCAAAGGCCGAGCTAAAAAAACTTGCCAATTTTAAAAACAAAAGTGAGAGTGAAATGCTTGAAGAATTGATTAATGAATCGTATTTACTTGAAATGTGTGATGATGAAGGCAAGGCTCTTTACTGAGCCATCCACCCTTTCACTTGCTCTCCATACCACTCCATCAACCTTACTCTCTCATCCCAGTACTGTGCTCGGTTATAGGCCGAGCGAATTCTATTCTGTGGTACATGGGCAAGCTGGCGCTCAATAGCATCTGGATTAAATAGATTCGATTCGTTTACGACTGTACTGAATAGCGACCTAAAACCATGTGTGGTCATCCGACCTGCATAGCCTGAACGTTTGATTACCGCTAAAATAGATTCGCTACGCATCGGTTCTTTGTTATTTAAACGATGTGGAAAAAGCAGCTCCTGATTATGAGTAAGTCTTAATGCCTGAAGCACAGCAATCATCATGTCCGTCAACGGTACACGATGCGGAAGTCTGTTCTTCATTCGTTCTTCAGGGATATCCCACTTACGTCCTTCCAGATCAAATTCTTCCCAGCGTGCTTGCAGCAACTCACTAACCCGAACGCCTGTCAGCATGATCAGAATAATGGCATGGTGCGTTTGAGCATCACTTGGGTATGCTCTTACCTTTCTTAAAAATTCAGGCATTTCAGAAGCCGAAAGCGAAGCTAAGTTTTTGACCCGTTTATTCTTGAGGGCATAAACTAAATCACCTGCCGGGTTGTCATAGCGGTATCCATGGGCAATAGCGTATTTCATGACCATCCCGCAACGAGATAAGGTACGTTTTGCAATTTCAAGCGAGCCTCTTGCCTCAATCTTCTTAATGATTTGCAGAATCTCAGGAGCCTGAATCTGATTAATACGCTTATTAGCAAGAGCAATATAAAGCTCATCCAATGAAGCTCGCACATTACTGATATGTTTGGATGACCAAGTTTCTTTTTGATTATTAAACCAATCTTCTGCAACTTCTTTGAAATAGGGCTTTAAGTCTTCATGCAATACTGAACGTGAGTATCGATACTTAAGCTCATATGCAAGCTCCCTTGCCTTTTTTAAGCTTAAATCTGGATATGGGCCAAGCGATTCAGACTTACGTTCACCATGGACAGTGACGCGTACATTCCAATATTTTTGACCTTTGGTGGTAATGATGAGGGATAAACCATGTAAATCCGAAAGACGATACTGTTTATCTTTCGGCTGTGCTTTTCTGCATTCAGTATCTGTAAGTGGCATGTCGATTACCCATAATTGATGTATTAATTTCTGGGTAAATTTTCCCAATATTTACCCACAAAGAGCAAATATGGGGTCAAATGGGATCAGACTATATCGGACAAGCAGGCATAAAAAAAAGCCTTTAAACATTGAGTTTAAAGGCTTTTTTAGATTCCGATGGATTACTTCGGAAAGAATTTTGGTGGAGGTGGCGGGAGTTGAACCCGCGTCCGCCAGCATTACGCTCGAGAATACTACATGCTTAGATATCGTCTATTGTTTTAACTCTTTGTGACCCGACGAACAGGATACAAATCGCGATCCTCTTAGTTTAGTACAAAGCCCCGAGGCTTGGCTTTATACGGACTTGTGTGCGTGCGCTTCAGTCGGACTCTCTAACCACAAGTATTCGGAGAGGCGGACAAGCTGCCCTTAGGCAGCTAGAGCGTATGATTCGTCGTTTGCGACTAAAAAATGCAAATTTGATTTACGAGAGAAAATGCGCTCTCGGCATGCATCTATGAGTTTCATCACCAGCGTCGAAGCCAGAAACACCCCCAAAGTACAAGGCAATCATAGCATAGATGTCAAAAATTACGATGCATTTTCTAAACATTTACACAACTTGATGCGCTTAATTACATTATTGCGCTAATATTTTACTTTTCAAGCCGAATAACAGAAAAATTATGAGCTATTTACTGGCCCTAGATCAAGGAACCACATCGAGTCGGGCTATTATTTTTAATGAACATGGACAAATTCAGGCAACGGCTCAACGTGAAACCCATATTCAGACGCCACATTCAGGTTGGGTCGAACAGGATGCTCAGGAAATCTGGAGCACGCAGATTGCGGTGGTACAGCAAGCGCTTGCTACGGCGCGTATTCTCGCCAAAGATATTAAAGCCATTGGCCTGACCAATCAGCGCGAAACCACGGTGGTTTGGGATCGAAGAAATGGTAAACCGCTCGCGCCGGCCATCGTCTGGCAAGACCGTCGAACGTCTGACTGGTGTAACCAGCTGATTGAACAGGGCTGGATGTGTAAAATTCAGCAAAAAACCGGTCTACGGATTGATCCTTATTTTAGTGCAGGAAAATTGGTCTGGTTTCTGGAGCATGTAGAAGGCGTACGTGAACTGGCTGAACAGGGTCATGTCGCTTTTGGTACTATCGATAGCTGGCTGATCTGGAACCTGACTCAAGGCGTAGAACATGTGATTGAAGCCAGCAATGCTTCCCGTACCATGCTGATGAATCTACATCAACAAACTTGGGACGAAGAACTACTGGAGCTGTTTCATATTCCTGCTTCGGTCTTACCAAAAATCATTTCCTCGGATAATTATATCGCTGACACCGCTTCAGGTTTACTCGGTGCCAATATCCCCATTACCGGTATTCTAGGTGATCAGCAATCTGCACTGTTTGGTCAATCCTGTTTTGACGTGGGGAGCGCAAAAAATACCTATGGCACCGGTTGTTTTATGCTGTTCAATACCGGTCAAGACATCCAGCTCAGTCAGAATAAACTGCTTTCTACCCTTGCCTGGCAAGCGCAGGGTCAAACCACCTATGCGCTCGAAGGCAGCGTATTTATGGCAGGTGCGGTAGTGCAATGGCTACGTGATGGCCTGGGGATTATTCAACAAAGCCGTGATGTGGAAAAACTGGCCTGTAAAGTTGAGGATACCGACGGCGTGGTTTTGGTTCCAGCCTTTACCGGACTTGGCGCGCCGCATTGGGACAGTGAAGCGCGTGCCCTGCTCTGTGGCATGTCTCGTGGTACGACTCAAGCGCATATCGCCCGAGCAGCCTTAGAATCAATCGCTTTTCAGGTATCGGATGTCCTCAGTGCAATGCAATCCGATATTGCCCACCCTTTAAAAGAATTACGGGTCGATGGCGGTGCCAGTAGCAATGACATGCTGATGCAGTTTCAGGCAGATATTCTCAATGTGCCGGTGCTGCGTCCGAAAATGCTGGAGTCTACCGCTTGGGGGGCAGCCGCCATGGCCGGATTAAAATCCGGAATATTTTCCAGTCTGGAGGAAATTTCGCAGTCTTGGCAACTTGAACGTGCCTTTGAACCAAAAATGCAAAATGATGAGCGTGAAGCTCATTTAGCCAAATGGCAGAAGGCCTTAAATCGGGCCAAATCAGATCTATAACCTGTATCAATCTGAAGGTCGAAAGCTAAAAAAGCACTGTTAAACAGTGCTTTTTATTTTCTATCTCTTACCCTCAATAAGCATAAGATGCAATCGCTGTAGCAATTGGCTTATCTTCATCATTGACCATGGTCATACGCATGGTGCAGCCCTTACGCCCCAAACGTAAGGTTTCTGCCCGCGCGATAAAATATTTACCGCGCCCGGGTGCCAGATAATCCACCCGCATATCCACTGTCGCCAAACGCGAGACTTTTTTAATGGTGTCGGCAATGGTTTCAGGTTCGGCTTTTTTATATAACTCCCCCATCGCTACAATTCCACCGACACTATCGAGTACCGTGGCCGCAAGACCGCCATGCAAAATTTGAAACGCGACATTACCAATCATAAAATCCTGCATTTCGACATAGGCTTCGATCTGGCCTTCCACCACCCGCATGCTCATACCATTATGCTTAAAAAAAGGAGAGCTATTAAAAGCATGTACCAACTGATTTAAGACCACATCAATATCCACCTTTGCCCCCAAGTGTATATTACCTGTCCAGCTTTTCTCTGTCTTAGTCATCACTCTGCTCAAATCCACCGCAATAAAAAACCGCTAATTTATGCCCAAAAATTTCAGTTAGGGCTACAATAGGTGCCTAGTTTAATACTGATTGCTGAGATTTTTATGACCTATACGTTCAATCGTCCCGCGTTTCCTGCAACTCGCATGCGTCGTATTCGTAAAAATGAGCATTTACGTTCTATGGTACGTGAAACGCATCTCAGTGCAGATCACCTGATTTATCCAGTATTTGTACTGCCGGGACAAAACCAGAGCCAAGATATTCCCAGTATGCCGAATATCCAGCGCCTGTCAGCAGACTTGCTGTTAAAAAAATCAGAGCGTCTGCTGGAACTGGGCGTCAATAAACTGGCACTGTTTCCAGTCACACCACAAGAAGATAAAAGCCTGACCGCCGAAGCGGCTTGGCGCGAAGATGGTCTGGTCCAACGCACTTTGCGTTTATTAAAAAAAGAACTGCCAGAAATGGTGCTGATTACTGATGGTGCACTCGACCCATATACCACGCATGGTCAGGACGGCATTATTGATGAGACCGGTTATGTCTTAAATGATGAAACGGTCGAATGTCTGATTAAACAGGGTCTCAGCCATGCCGAAGCAGGCGCAGACGTATTTGCTCCAAGTGACATGATGGATGGCCGGATCGGTGCAATTCGTCAGGCCTTTGAACAAAATGGGCATATTTATACCTCAATCATGGCTTATTCAGCCAAATATGCATCCAGCTTCTATGGTCCATTCCGTGATGCAGTCGGTTCTGCCAGCAATTTAAAAGGCGGCAATAAATACAATTACCAGATGGATGTCGGTAACCGTGCCGAAGCACTGCATGAAATTGCGCTGGATATTCAGGAAGGCGCAGACATGGTGATTGTCAAACCGGGCATGCCTTATCTTGATATCGTCCGCGAAGTCAAAGACACTTTTGGCGTACCAACCTTTGTCTATCAGGTCAGTGGTGAATATGCGATGCTGGCCGCTGCCATTCAAAATGGCTGGTTATCTGACAGCGTGATTATTGAATCACTGATGAGCTGCCGCCGCGCCGGTGCCGATGGCATCTGGACTTACTTTGCCGAAGAAGCTGCGCTTAAACTGAAAGACATGAAGTAAAAGGATTTCGGCGCAATGCATATCGCCATTATCGGCGCTGGCATCACTGGGTTGATGTCGGCGCTGGAACTGCTTGAACAGGGATGTTCTGTCACGATTTTTGATCAGCAAGTTGCCGGGAAGGCTGCGTCCTGGGCCGGAGGCGGGATTCTTTCTCCGATGTATCCCTGGCGCTACCCCGCTGCAGTCAATACGTTGGCCCGGCATGCCAAACCGCTCTATCAGGACTGGAATCAAAAACTGCAGCCAGTGACCGGTATCGATTTCCAGATTCATGAAAGTGGTATGCTGATTTTTGATGAAGATGATTTTGAGCTTGGCTTGCGCTATGCGGAAAAATATCAGGACCCTCAGCAACAGGCCGAATTGCTTGATCAGGCTCAGCTACAACAAATCAATCCCCGAATTGATCAGCGCAAGTTCAAACAGGTGATTTACTTTCCGGAACTGGCCAATATCCGCAATCCGCGACTATTACAGTCGGTCATCAGCTATTTAAAACAGCATCCGCATGTCACCTGGCAAGAGCACTGTAAAATCACTCAGCTTAATATTCAGCAAGGCTGGGTAACGAGTGTGTCCAGTGAAAGTGGTCAACACTTTCAGGCAGATCAGTTTGTAATCGCCACAGGCGCATGGTCTGCAGGCTGGTCAGAACAGCTTGGCTGTGAAATTCCGGTACAACCGGTGCAAGGACAAATGCTGCTGTTTAAAACCCCAGAAAACTGGCTACCGAGCATGTGCATGAACAAGGTCATGTATCTGATTCCACGGCGCGACGGACATGTTGTATGTGGTTCCAGTATACGTCAGGTCGGTTTTGACACCTCGCCTTCTGCTGAAATCCGGCAAGATATTCTACAGGCTTGTCTGGAGATGGTGCCGGAACTGGCGGATTTTCCGCTGGTCAAGCAATGGGCCGGATTAAGACCCAGCTCACCCGATGGTATTCCCTATATTGGCAAAATCCCCGAATTACAAAATGCCTGGGCCAATTTTGGCCATTTCCGCAATGGCTTATGCATGGCCCCAGCCTCAGGCAAATTACTCGCTCAATTGATGCTTGAACAAACGCCGACCATTGTAGATCCACAGCCCTATGCTCCGGCCCGTCTATCGGAACCAAGCACTTTAGTGCTTTAGTGCTTTAGTGCTTTAGTGCTTTAGTGCTTTAGTGCTTTAGTGCTTTAGTGCTTTAGTGCTTTAGTGCTTTAGGATATTATGCAGCGCTTCTTTCAAGGTTGGATAATCAAACTGAAATCCCGCATCCTGTAAAGCTTGAGGCTGTACATACTGACCGTTTAAAACCAGTTGCGATTGTTCTCCCAGCATCATTTTCAAGCTGCATGCTGGCAGTGGCAGTAAAGGTTTGCGTTTCAGTAGCTGTGCAGCAGTCCGGGCAAACTGTGCCTGACTGACTTTTTCCGGAGCAACCACATTAAAAATCTGCCCGGTCGTCGTTTCAAGCATCAAGAATTCAATCGCACGCAATACATCTTCTAAATGCACCCAAGTGACTGGCTGACGCCCATGACCAATCCGCCCGAACAGATTCAGCTTAATCGGCAATAACATCTGCGGCAGAATTCCACCACCTTTGCCGAAGACCACAGCAAAGCGAACAATTTTGGTGTCCTGACTGCTATAGGACAAAGCCAGTTGTTCCCACTTCGCACAGAGCTCAGACATAAAAATATCTTGTGGCGGGCTTTGTTCCGTACAGACCTGCTCCCAGCGCTCGCTCGGGTCAATACCATAATAACCAACGGCTGAGGTTGAAATAATCCGTTTCGGTTTGATCTGGTATTTTTCTAAATAGTCAAATAACTGTTTGGTGGTGTCTAAACGGCTATCCAGCAATTTCTTTTTACGCGCTGCTGTCCAGCGTCCCTGACCGATGCTTTCGCCAGCCAGATTAATCACATAATCAATCTGAGGCTGTTTTAATTCATCCAGCTGGTTAATCCAGTGAAAATCTGGATGAGGTTCAGATTGATTCTTGCGGCGGGTCAGCCCAATCACCCGATAATCACGTTCCAATAAAAAACGTACCAGATGACTGCCAATAAAACCCCTCGCTCCGGTCACCAGCACTACAGGTTTATCCATAAGTCATTCTTAGCCCTGTTATTTTTTCTATTTAAATTATACGCAACTTATTCTGGGGTTTTTCAATCAATGCCCTCTTTGTCGTGGTGAATTTGTATCCTGCCTGATGCGATCAATTTATCAAGATCAATCGTCATAAAGCCACCTACCTATCAGGCCTGCGGCGAATTGCCAAACATTTGATCTGCCATACGCTGTGCCTGCTTGCCATAGAACCAGTAAGTCAATAGATACAACGGAATCGCGATCAGCAAGAACATGATCAGCACAATACTTATAAATTGTGGCTGCTGTAGATATAGCAAAAAGTCCTGCCAGGCATTTGGATTAGAGCGCGTGGCAATGAGAATACCAAGTAACAGAAATAGCAGGTTATAGCCCCAATAGATCAGGCTAAAACCCAAAGTGAATTTTTTACGTTCCGACTGCGTTGGGGCACGTTTTTGCTGTTTTAAAAACTTAAATAAGATCCAGATCATGGCAACCAGATAAGGAACAACCGTCAGTACGGCGCCCATCCCCGTTGGCATCAGTGCTGCCAGCACCCCGCAAATGCAGGTAAAAATAAAGCAGATAATAAAAAACCAGATAAAATAACGGGTTAAAGGCAACATAGGAATCACTCGGTGATATTCAGCAAGCTAGTATAAAAAAAAACAGGTTTTTTTTCATTTTATTGTCAACCATCGGCCAGAAGGTGACGTTATATAGGGTACAAGGTACAAAAATTTGGACTGGCATCCACGAATTTTTGCTGACCTTAGAGCTAAAGCAATAAGTCCAGTGTACAGGGAAATTTTGAATAGCAGCCAAAATCTTCATGTAACACAAATTTGACCGACGATTTCACATCACTCGAATCGTCGGTTTTTATTTTTTAAAATTCCGATTTTTCAGCCTGATGAATTGCATGACTGTTCAAGACTGGGTGATTTAGACACCACCATCCTGCTATTTCACCTACTGATTAAAATAAATTCAGCCTGACATCAGCAACAATTCGCTGAAATATCTTTTTTAAGTAGATTTTCCCCTCAGCTTTTTCCTATAGTAGCAAGGCAGACATTTCAGGGTTCATCTACATGGCAGTTCATTTTCTTCACACTTCCGATTGGCATCTGGGGCAATTTTTCCATAACCATGACCGTGAATTTGAACATGCCCAGTTTTTGACTTGGTTGCTCGATCAAATTAAAACAAAACAGCCGCATGCTTTGTTGATTGCCGGTGATATTTTTGATGTGATCAATCCAGCCTCAAGTGCGCAAAAGCAACTGTATCAGTTTCTGGCCGATGCACATGATCTGGCCCCGCACATGCAGACTTTGATGATTGCCGGTAATCATGATTCCGGTTACCGGATTGAGCAGGTTGAACCTTTTCTGTCTAAATTCAATGCCAAAGCTGTGGGAATTGTGGGCCGAACCGCAGAAAACACCCTGAATCTGGATCGCTTGCTGATTCCGATTTATGATCAGGATAAAAATATCATCGCCTGGTGTCTGACCCTGCCCTATTTACGCAGTGCCGAAATTACCGGGCTGAATGAGCATACCAGCAATAGCCAGAATGCGATTAGCTATCTGCATCAACAACTGATTGCCGAAGCCAAGGCCCGTAAACAGCCGCATCAAGCCCTGATTTTAATGTCGCATGCACATATGCAAGGTGGCGAAACTTCCGACTCGGAACGGCCAATTATTGTCGGTAATGAAGAAGCGCTCTCGACGGCGCTGTTTGATGAAGTGATTGATTATGTCGCACTCGGTCATCTGCATAAACCACAAAAAGTTGGTCAGCCGCATATCCGTTATAGTGGCTCACCGATTCCGCTGTCATTTAGTGAAATTAATTACCAACATCAGGTGGTTGAGGTCAGAATTGATCCTGAACAAAGCTTGGAACAGCGCTTTCAATACGATGTTTTAAAAGTGCCACGCACCGTCGAGCTGTGCCGGATTCGGGAAAAGCTGGAAGATTTAATTGCTAAACTTCAGGCCTTGCCTGCCGGAGAAATCGAACAACTGTCGGCACGACATTTTCTGGAAATAGAATACACCACCGATGCGCCGCCACCAGTCGATTTACGCCAGCAAATTGAACTGGCTTTACCCGCCAACCGTTACCGCTTGCTGCGCATCAGCCGGATTTATCAGCAACAGGCCGAACATACGCAAGGAGATTCGAAAATTGATCTGGCACCACCGACGCCGGAATCGCTGTTTTTGAATATCTGGAAAAAAATGGGCTATGAACATGATCATTCTGTACAACAGGATTTTCAGCAACTTCTGGTTGAAGCCCAGCACGAACTTGCTCAGAAACAACAAGCCTAGGATCGGCCATGAAAATTTTACGTTTGAGTCTCAACAATCTGGCCTCCCTCACTGGCACCCATCATATTGATTTTGAATCCAGTCCTTTAACACATGCCGGCCTGATTGCGATCACTGGAAAAACCGGGGCTGGAAAATCGACCCTGCTCGATGCCATGTGTCTGGCGCTCTATAACGAAATTCCACGTCTAAAAGGTGCGACTGGCAGCCTGAAAGATGCCGGCGGTCAGGATGTTTCGATTAAAGACTCCAAGAATATTCTACGCCGTGGCTGCGTGCATGGTTTTGCCGAGCTGGAGTTTATTGCACTGGATAGCAAACGCTATACAGCACGCTGGGAGATTCGCCGGGCACGTCAGAAAGTCGATGGCAATCTAAAAGTAGATCGTTATATCAAGTGCATCGATGATGATACGACGCTAACGCAAAAAATATCTGAAGTTACTCCCTTAATTGAAAAACTGCTGGGCCTGAGCTTTGAACAGTTTACCCGCGCGGTACTGCTGGCGCAGTCGGAAGTTGGCGCATTTTTAAAGGCCAAAGACCATGAACGCGCAGACTTGCTGGAATATCTGACCAATTCACAGATTTTCAGTGAGGTCAGTAAAAAAGCAGCGGAAAAGCATAGTCAGGTTCGACAAAAGCGCCATGAACTGGAAAACTGGCTCGGTCATCTGGAATTACTATCCGAAGACGATATTACTCAGCTGCAACAGCAACATACTGCCTTCAACCAGATACTTGAGCATTTTAACCAGAGTGAAAAATTACTAGAAAATGACCTGAAATGGCATCGGCAGAAACATGCTTTATATACTGAAATTCAGGCCAAAAAAGAAATTTACGATGTACAGCTGGATGCCGATCAGAAGCTGACCGCACAAAAGCAGTTGCTGGTTCATTTGGATGAGTTTCAAGGCATTCGCGAACAGTTTATCCAGCAGAATCAAATGCTCACGCAGCAACAGCAGCTTACGATACAACAACAATCATTCGAACAGCAGCTGCAACAGGTACAACAGCAACGTGATGCTGAATTTACGCAACTTGCTCAGATCCAGCAACAACAGCAGGCCCATGTTCAACATATGCATGCCATGCAGCCGCATCTGGAACAAGGTCTAAAACTGGATCATGAGATGCATCTGGTCGGCAATGACTATAAGAAAAAATCAGCAGATTTATTGGACTATGCACAGCAGTATATCCAACCCTTGCAACAACAGATTGAATCATCGAAACAGCAACTCGCATCTGCTGCCGAGCAGCAACAGCAACGCCTGACGCAACTTGAACAGCAGGCTGATCTTGCCGTGTTTGATCTGGAACCACAAAGTACACTGCAACGACTGCAAGACTATCAGAAGCTGTATCAACAGATGCAGCAACAGGCGCCGGCAGTACTCTCTCAATCGCGTACTGAACTGGAACATTCCCGGCAGCAGCTGGCTCAACAAATCGAAAGTTTGCAGCAACAATTTGGCAATCAAGCCCAATTGGAACAACAACTTCAGCAGCATCAGACCGTACAGCAACAGAGCTCGACCCGGCTGCTTAAACTGGAAGGCTTGATCCAGCACGTGGCACGTCTAGCGGAACAGGAAGCCGAACAACAGCAACTCAAACAAGACGTAGCGCATGCACAGACAGAATTAACCCAGCTTGAACATACGGAAATTCAACTGCAGCAAATAGTCAGCAACACCGAACAGGAATTTGAACAACTACAAAATATGCTGCAGCAACAGCGCCTGCTGCAAACCCAAAGCGTGCAGGAACTGCGCGCGCAGCTCAAACCTGATGAAGCCTGTATGGTCTGTGGCAGCCAACAGCATCCGTTTGTCCAACATCAAGCATTATTAGACACAGCACTAAACCAGCTGCAAGATCAACAGTTGCAACAGGCACAACAACAACTGAATCAGCTTAAAGATGATTTAAAAGCAACCCAGATTCAACAGTCCAAAACCAAGATGCTCGTTGAGCAAAAACAACAGCGTTTAGTCCACATTGAGCGGATACTGAATGAACAACACCAGACATTACAACAAAACTTAAAAGAGTTAGGACTTGAGCCAGCCAATCCTGATCATTCAGCCCAGTTGCTCCATCCCCTGCAAACACAGCTTGGCCAGTGGCAACAGCAACACACTCAGGCAAACGAACAGTTCAAAATCCTGCAACAGACTTGGCAAAACTGGCGACAACAGCAACAGCAACTCGACAGCTTGCAACTGAGTCTGCAAAAAATGCTGCAACTGGATCAACTGATTGAGCCAGTTCTTACAGTACTGCCCGAAGCACAGCAGCTCGCTTGGCACAAGAATGCGCCTGCTGCCTGTACCCAGCTGCAACAACATTTGCAGCAGCGATTACATCTTGTCAATCAAGTCAAAACTGCGGAACAGGAGCTACAAGGTTTCAAGCAGCAACTGAATCAGGCTCAACAGCAACTACAGATGCATGAGCAGCGGCATACGCAAATACAGGCCGAGACCCATTATTTGCTTGAACAAGGCAAAGACTTACGTCAGCAACTCAATCAGCTGACCGAACAACATGCCGGTCAGACCTATAAGCTGGCAGCAGAATGGCGACAGCAACTGGATACCCAGTTAAAAGCGCTTGATAACCAGCTTCAAGCACAACGCCAGGTATATGAACAGCATGAGCAAGCTTTGCATCAGGCTTTACTTAAACAACAGGCTTTGCTGACCCAAATGCAACAGCTAACTCAACAGCAGGCACAATCTGATCAGGCCATCCGTACATGGCAAAATCTGCATCGACATTTTAATGCGGAACTGATCCAACAATGTCTGACCATTGGTCTGAGTGAACATCAGCAAATCCGGCAGCAATTACAGGCACAACATCAAGCACTGGAAAATGCCAAAATTGCCTGGCAAACGCTGGAAGATCAATACCAGAAGCATCTCCAGCAACAGCCTGAACTTGCTTTTGAGGAAGTGGAAGCACATTTAAATAGTTTGGCACAGGAAAAAACCGAGCAACAAAACAGCTTCAATGAGATTGATACCAAACTGCGTATGAATGCCAATAATCAAAATACCTATGCCAAATATCAGCAACAGATTGAACAGGTCAAAGCCGAAGAATATCGCTGGGGCCGTATCTACGATTTAATCGGACATAAGGAAGGTACCAAGTTCCAGAAAATTGCTCAGGAACATCATCTGGATATCTTGGTGGAATACGCCAACCAACAACTGCAACCGCTGGCACCGCGCTATCAGTTGCACCGTATTCCAGACAGCCTGAGTCTGGCGATTATTGATCTGGACATGAACAGCGAAGTACGTCCGGTCTTGTCTTTATCTGGCGGAGAAACCTTTCTGGTTTCTCTGGCCTTGGCACTGGCGATTGCCAATATGGCTTCCGGTTCGATGAAACTGGAATCGCTATTTATTGATGAAGGCTTTGGTACTTTAGATCCAGCCTCATTACATATGGTGATGAATGCACTGGATCATTTACAAAGTCAGGGTCGTAAAGTGGTCTTAATCTCGCATGTGCAGGAAATGCATGAACGGATTCCAGTACAGATTCAGGTCAAGCCAGTCGGTGCTGGCGCCAGTACCATTCAGATTATAGGTTGACAATGATGCACCCTGCCCCAGACAAGCTCTCGCCCTATTTCAGCTTACAGCTCGAGAGCCTACGGGGCATCAGTGCCATTGTTGTACTGTTCACGCATTGCTTTCAGGCCTTTATCGCCCCTTTTGACCTCAGCCTGTATTCATGGGTGCGCCTGCTTGGTCAGGCCGCGGTCATGATTTTCTTTGTTCTGAGTGGTTATCTGATTGGCTATTCGATCCAGCACAATATTCATCAGCATGGTCAGTTCAATCTGCGCCGTTATACCCAACAGCGTTATCGCAGGATTTTACCACCTTTTCTGTTTGCCATGGCTCTGAGCCTGTTGTTGTATCTGTTGGCGCCACTACTCTTTGCCACTCAAAGCCATGCCTTTCAAAACAGTTTTGGCATGATGATCCGGACTGACTATAGTCTCGATTCAGGTGATTTTATTGGCGCTCTGCTGTTTTTGAATGGCTTCGTCACGCCTACAGTTTCAGCCAATGCCCCGCTCTGGAGCCTGAGTTATGAAGTCTGGTTCTATGTCTTGGCCGGATTTCTACCTTTTTTCAAAGATTCAGAAATAGCCAAAATCGGCTTTTTTAGTGTTTTAATCGTTTTATCCATCCTGAATATTCAGTTTTTTATTTATTTTCTGGTCTGGCTGATGGCCTTTGCCTGTTCATTTCGTCATATCCAGCGACATTTTCTAAACCGGTTACAAGTGCTTAAACTGGGGTTATTTGGCTTGGCATTTCTAATCGCCTGCATTGATGCTTACCAGTTTCATATCGTCGATCAAGCCCGACAATATCGCGCTGCAAATTTTACTCTCTTTAATTTCTGTATCGGCCTAGCATTTAGCTGCTGGCTGGTACAACTCCAGCAGCAGCGCAGTCACTACAATCCGGTCTGGGTACAATCCGCTGATTTTTCCTATACCTTGTATGTAACCCATTTCCCTTTGCTGCTGTTTATTCTGGGCTGTGTTCCGGCAACCTTGGCTTATGGTCTGGGCGGCGCTGTTTTAGCCTTGCTCGGCAGTATGGGCAGCCTGATTGTCTTTGCCTGGCTCATGGCAAAATGGCTGGAGCCACAAAGAAAAAAAGCGTTATCGAATAACGCTTAATCATACTTTTTCAAAATAACCCGACAACGCCTGTTAATCCTTTTGAGGACGTGCACCAAATAATGCCGTGCCGACACGCACCATGCTGGAACCGGCAGCAATTGCAGCCTGCATATCGGCCGACATGCCCATACTTAAAGTATCCCAATCTTCAGGATGCGCATGCTGAGCTTTCACCCTATCAAATAAAGCTTTAGCCTCGATGAAAGCTTGAGGATTGCCCGGCGCTGGAATCACCATCAGGCCACGTAATCGTACATTTGGCAGTTGGCTGATTTGTCTAACTAAATCCGCAACTTCTTCCGGTTGGCAACCATCTTTCGTATCCTGAGCATCAATATTGACCTGAAGACAGATATTCAGCGCGAGCTGATCTTCTCTACGCTGATTGGATAAACGCTCGGCAATAATCAGACGACCCACCCCATGCACCCAGGCAAAATTTTCTGCCAGATGCTTGGTCTTGTTACGCTGTACATGGCCAATAAAATGCCATTCAATTTCCAAGTCTTTTAGAGCCGTAATTTTCTCCAGCGCTTCCTGCAAATAGTTTTCGCCAAAGGCACGTTGTCCCGCCTGATACATATCAGCCAGTACTGCACTCGGCTGGGTCTTGGAAACGGCCAGCAGTTGCACCGAATCTGGCTCACGACCGGCCTGAGCACAGGCTGTTTCAATTTGCGCTAAAACCTGATTTCGTGACTGTTGCAACATATTCATTGATGGGGTTCTCATTTCATTCATCTTTTTTTCCCTTGCCCATAAACTAAGGGTTGGTTAAGCTGTGGGAAAGCCTTATTATTCTATCAAAATAATTAACATTTTAATGAACTCGGGGACCTTATGGATATCACAGAATTGTTGGCATTTTCTGCTAAAAATGGTGCGTCGGATTTACACTTGTCTGCAGGCTTACCGCCAATGATTCGTGTCGATGGGGAAGTTCGTCGTATCAACCTGCCAGCATTAGAACATAAAGAAGTACATAAACTTGTTTATGACATCATGAACGATAAACAGCGCCGTGATTTTGAAGAAAATCTGGAAACTGACTTTTCTTTTGAAGTACCCGGTGTGGCCCGTTTCCGTGTCAACGCATTTAACCAGAACCGTGGTGCCGGTGCAGTATTCCGTACCATTCCATCCAAAGTTCTGACCCTTGAAGATCTGGGCATGGGACAGATTTTTAAAGATATCTGTGAATATCCGCGTGGTCTGGTACTGGTCACAGGGCCAACCGGTTCGGGTAAATCAACCACCTTGGCGGCGATGCTGGATTATATTAACGACAACCGCTATGACCATATTCTGACCGTCGAAGATCCAATCGAATTTGTGCATCAATCCAAGAAATGCCTGATCAACCAGCGTGAAGTGCATCGTGATACGCACGGCTTTAATGAAGCCCTGCGTTCCGCACTGCGTGAAGACCCGGATATTATTCTGGTTGGTGAGATGCGTGACCTTGAAACCATCCGTCTGGCCTTAACTGCGGCAGAAACTGGTCACCTGGTGTTTGGCACCCTGCATACCACCTCTGCGGCCAAAACCATTGACCGTGTGATTGACGTATTTCCTGCCGAAGAAAAAGATATGGTTCGTGCCATGTTATCGGAATCATTGCAGGCTGTGGTTTCACAGGCCTTGCTGAAGAAAAATGGCGGCGGACGTGTTGCGGCACATGAGATCATGATTGGTATTCCTGCAATCCGTAACCTGATTCGTGAAAATAAAGTCGCACAAATGTATTCTGCGATTCAGACCGGTGCCAACTATGGCATGACCACACTGGATCAGACCCTGAAAACCCTGGTATCTAAAGGTCTCATCAGCCCGCAAGTGGCACGTACTGCAGCCAAACAGCCAGAAGCATTCTTATAAGAAAAATTAATTGTATTGGGGTTTTTATACATGGATTTTAACGGCTTACTCGATTATATGGTGGAGAAAAAAGCATCGGATCTGTTCATTACAGCCGATGTCGAACCTTCAATCAAAATTAATGGGCAGATTTTACCGATTGGTTCGATAAAATTACCCGGCGCGGCAGTGGGGCAACTGCTTCACTCCATCATGAGCGACAAGCAGCGTAAAGAATTTGCAGACACGCGTGAATGTAACTTTGCCATCAGTACACCGGATAAAAGTGCCCGCTTCCGTGTCAGTGCCTTTCAGCAGCGTGATCAGCCGGGTATGGTTTTGCGTCGGATTGAAACCGTGATTCCGACCATGGATGAACTCAAATTACCGCCGATTCTAAAAGAACTGGCGATGACCAAACGCGGCATCATTATTTTTGTCGGGGCAACCGGTACCGGTAAATCAACTTCGCTGGCCTCGCTGGTCGGTTATCGCAATGAAAATTCCAAAGGTCATATCATTACTATTGAAGATCCGATCGAATTCGTTCACCAGCATAAAGGCTGTATCATCACCCAGCGTGAAGTCGGGATTGATACCGATTCCTTTGAAATTGCCCTGAAAAACACCTTACGTCAGGCGCCGGACGTGATTCTGATTGGTGAGATTCGTTCGCGTGAAACCATGGATTATGCGATTGCCTTTGCCGAAACCGGCCATCTGGTCTTTGCGACCCTGCATGCCAACAACGCCAACCAGGCCATTGACCGGATCATTCATTTCTTTGAAGCAGACCGGCATAACCAGCTGTTCATGGATTTGTCGCTGAACATGAAAGCCATTGTGGCACAGCAACTGATCCCAACCATCGATGGCAATGGTCGTCGTGCCGCGATTGAGATTCTGATTAACTCCCCCCTGATTGCTGACCTGATCCGTAAAGGTGATGTGCATGAGATCAAGGACCTGATGAAGCGTTCCCGTGAACTGGGCATGCAAACCTTCGATCAGGCACTGTATGACCTGTATAAGGCCAAGCAGATCAGCTATAAAGATGCGCTGAAACATGCGGATTCACCCAATGACTTACGTCTGCAAATCAAACTGGCAGAAGAAGGCGGCAGTCATTTATTACGTGCACATTCCAATATCACCTTTGATGGCCAGTCCTGATCAGATTGAGCACATAAAAAAACAGGCTTCAAGAAGCCTGTTTTTTTTGTTTCAACCGGAGTGCAAATTATTTTTTACGAAACACTTCCTGACAGGCCGGCGCATCGCAGTAGCCATACAGATTCAGAGAGTGACCGGTTAATTCAAAACCAAATTTTTCAGCAACATCATGCTGCTCTTTTTCAATCGTATCATTAATAAATTCAACAACTTTGCTGCAATTCAAACAGACCAGGTGATCGTGGTGATCTTCCTGCATGATCTCGAAAACGGAATGATTGTTTTCAAAATTATGACGCTCAATAATACCCGCGGCTTCAAACTGTGTTAACACACGATACACAGTTGCTAAACCTACATCTTCACCCTGATCGAGTAAAGTCTTGTAAATATCTTCCGCACTTAAATGATGTTGTCTTGAATTTTCTAGTAATTCTAATATTTTAATTCGTGGAAGGGTAACTTTCAGTCCAGCTTTTCGTAAATCTTGGTTTGAAATAGTCATGTAAAAAGGTCTCTCAACAAAATCAAAGTTGGAATATGCAACAAACTTTAGATGCAGTATGATCTATCCTTGGATCAAATGCATCATAATTAATTTGGGATAGTTTAGCAAAATGCAAAAAATCATGTTGACGTTATTCGTCACTTCCTTGCTCGTCGGCTGTTCGACATTAGGTGTTTATAAAGTAGATATTCCTCAAGGAACCCCTTTAACCCAAGCTCAAGCCGCTAAAATTCAAGTGGGAATGAGTCATCAACAGGTGCGTTTCTTACTGGGCAGTCCAACGGTAAGCGATCCGCTGAATCCTTTACGCTGGGACTACATCTATAACTATACCCCAGGAACCTACGCTAAAAAAGCCAAGATCCCGGCAGCCCAAGGCCAGCATTTGAAAATTTACTTTAACCAGTCTGGTATCGTGGAACGTGTTGAAGGTCTGGAAACCATTCCAGAATCTCAACCCGGCTTACCAGGTTCAAAAGAAGCAATTTTAAATGCGCCTCCACTATAGTCGCTTTCTCATGAAAAAGCCCCTGAATCATCAGGGGCTTTTTTGATTAAGTCGATTGATTGAGCAGATCATTGAAACTAATGCTCATTCAAGCCGCTTTCTATTCGGAAGATGGTTTCAGCTTTCTTAAAAGATTGCCTCTGGCATAACGACCCACCGGATTTTTCTCGGCACGTTTACGTCGGATATCTTTAGGATTGATAGTCAGTGCTCGGTAAATTTCGACTCGATCACCTGCTGCAAGTGGCTGCTGATGATCTTGCAAGCGTACACCAAAGATGCCCAAAGACAAGGGTTCAGGTAGGGTAACCTGCTCTGCTATGCCACTTTGCTGGATGGCATCCAATGCTGTCATGCCGGGCTGAAATGGCACAGCCAGATGAAACTGTTGCTCCGGAGTCGCATAGGCCACCCAGATCAGTGCATTATTCATCAGAACAGTTGTCCTAGAACAGCGACCATCGCCACGATAATCGAAACAGGCAATACCACACGGACAGCAATACGCCACAGGTTATAGAACCCTTCAGAGCTAAAATTCATTGATTTACGTAAATGGCTGATCTTCATGATCCAGCCCGCAAAGAGCGCGTAAATCAAACAAATCAATAAGCCCCAAAGCAGTAAGACTACGTTGAACATTGGTGTCACATTTGGAATGGCCCAGATCAGGGTGACGACAGCCATAATCGCCCATTGAATCGCAGGGTGAAGCTGACGTTGCTGTAACTGCTCTCGTGCCATCTGCAGGATGAATGCAGCAGTCGCTACAATCGCGGCCACCAACGTAAATGCAGGGATTTGTGCTTGTACAGCAAAGAAGGCAAATACAATCACAGCAAGCAATTGTGCGATCCAGATCGGCAAGACCGTCTTGCTGGCGACATCCTGCTGTTGTACAGCACTCAGGCTAGACTGCCAGTACAAGCCCATGCCTAGGCCACTTGCAACCAGTGCCAATACGGTGGCATTGCCCCATTCCGAGAATTCAACTGGCGTGACTTGCCATGCAGGTAGCGCAGTTCCCATCACATTTGCCAAGATCAGAGATGCCAGTACGCCAATCGCCGTAATGACTAACAAAATTTGACGCGGCAGCAGTGACAAGACCAGAGCGGCAATTACCAGACCTATAAACAAAAGATTCGGTGCAAGATCAAGAGCAGCAAGCGCCAGAACATTGCTGGCATTGTTCAGCATGGCACCGGCCAGAAAAGGAATAAAGATCACACTGAGCCAGCCGACTATACGCCATTTTTGTGAGGCATCTGCTTCACGGGTCAGCGTTGACAGTGCCTGTAATGCCGTTGTTTTAGAGCGCTTGGCCAAAGCAATTTCCAAGTAGCAGATGGGAAGCGCCAGAATCAGCATAGTGGCTAACCAGAGCATCCAGAAATCCAGCTGACGATCAATCTGTATACCCGTTATCGGTGCGAGCGTCGCGATGATAATAAACGATAAACAGAAAGCCATCAGCGGTGATAACCATTTTGACATAGCATTGTCCTGCATGATGCATTCCTATAAAAATCTAGCGCTATTTTGCCTTGTGAAGCGGTGAAAATCAAAAACAAAAAGCAAACCACCATGACAGTGATTTGCTGCGCAAAATTTATTATTAAATTGTAATTCTTGTTATCTCGTTACGTCTTTTATTATGAGAAGAAACGAGCGAACCAGTTTTTACCTTTTTTCTGTTCTTTTTCTTTGATAATGCCCATCATATTTTCTTTGACTGCGCCGACATAATCAGCGTCATCGTGCTGAATATGGTTGATTAACCATTTAGATAATACTTCATGCAGTTCTGATTCAATTGACTGCCCCAGTTCAAAACGATCACGATAAGACTCGATTTTCTTGATAAACAGGTCATGCACACGTTTGTGCGGCACCCGGTATTTATAGCCGGCTTCTTCCTGAAGAGATTCCTCAAAAGTGAAATGTGACTGGGTATAATCAATAATATTTTCGAGGATCTGTTTAATACGGGCACGGTCGGTATTTACATTGATCTCATCAATTTCATTGATATAATCGAGAATTCGTTTGTGCTGATCGTCAATCACATCGATACCAGTATTATAGTCTGGAACCCATTTCATTTTCATTACGACCACCTATAAATATTAAGGACTTATCACATAAAAATCATCATATAACGTATTGATTTGAATAAAAATGAAGTAAATTAGTCGGCTTTCGGCTTAATTTAAGAGAAACCTTGCAATTAACTGTTTTCATTAGGAATATATTTTAAACCCGAGTATAAGAATCAGATATTTTTTAATCAATCTACTATTTCTAATAATATGGTTTCTCTTTAATTTAAATAAAAAAGATATTAAAAAATAGGAATTAAATCCCATCTTTAAAATAAAAAAATCTATTTTTAATATAAATCTGCTTTGGTCACACGTTTTAAGGACGGATCTAGACGTTCCCGTTCCAACCGATCTACCCGAGTCAGTTGCGAACGGAACTTGGCACCCTCTTTAAACAGAATCATTTCACCCGGCTGAAAAGCGGTCCATTCCTCATTTTGTGTCAATGGCTCGGTGGTAATAACTGCAACCCTGTCCTTAGGCGTAGTGACCTGACTAAAGTCCACCTCGACATCAATATCAATCAGCTGTGCCGGTCTAAACGGGTATTCACGCACCAGCCAGTGCAATTTGGTAATGGCATAGCTAAACAGCGCCTGCCCATTGGAAAGACAGAAATTAAAAGTGCCGTGTTCTGCAATCGCAGGTGAAACCTCAGCAAGTAGTTCAAAGACCTGATCCAGACTCGGTTCATCATAACCAAAGCGTTTGACCAGCTGATCGAGCAAATAGCAAAAAGCGCGCTCACTATCAGTATTGCCGACTGGGGTAAAACGGCCACTCAGCACCGGAAAATACTCATGCAAATCGCCATTATGGGCAAAAATCCACTGCCGGCCCCACAGTTCGCGGCTAAATGGATGCGAATTTTCCAGATTGATTTTGCCTTGGGTGGCTTTACGGATGTGCGCAATCACATTACGGGATTTGATCGGATAGTTACGCACCAGCTCGGCAATCGGAGATTCAACCGCAGACTGGTTATCGACAAATAGGCGACAGGCTTTATCCTCAAAAAAAGCAATTCCAAAACCGTCGGCATGATCCGAGGTAATTCCGGCCCGCTGGGAAAACCCACGAAATGAAAAGGTAATATCCGTCGGGGTGGCACAATTCATTCCGAGCAGTTGGCACATGGTCTGGTTTCAGCTTTCTATTTTCTTAGATGCTTATTGTGCATGACTACCCGAGTCATTTCAAATAGCTATCAGTTATAAATAGAGATAAAAAAGAGCCTCAATTGAGGCTCTTTTCCGCAAAAAAACAACTTATGGACGAGGTGGATGGGCACGGTTGGTAATCAGTGTACCAACGCCATGATCGGTAAAAATTTCCAATAAGCTGGCATGTGGCACACGACCATCTACAATATGCGCGCTCACTACGCCGCCTTTGACCGCATCCAGTGCACAGCCGACTTTAGGAATCATGCCACCATAGATCACGCCTGTTTCAATCAGACGGTCAACTTCCTGAGTGCTTAAACCCGTCAGCAGGTTTTTATTTTCATCCAGAACACCTGTAATATTGGTCAGCAGAATCAGCTTCTCTGCACCTAGGGCTTCTGCGACTTTACCTGCCACCAAGTCTGCATTGATGTTATAGGTATTGCCTTCTTCATCCACGCCCAGCGGTGCAATCACGGGAATGAAATCACTGTTGGTGAACATTTCCAGCACATCGGTTTTTACGCCAACGACTTCACCGACCAGACCCAAATCAATTTGCTGAACCGAACCATCTTCAGCCACTTTTTCCATCAGCAGTTTTTGTGCACGAATCAGGTTGCCGTCTTTACCGGTCAAGCCAATGGCACGACCACCATGCTGGTTGATCAGGTTCACAATCGATTTATTGACACTACCGCCAAGTACCATTTCCACGACTTCCATCGTGGCAGGATCAGTCACGCGCATCCCGTCGATACGGTCTGATTCACGGCCCAACTGTTTCAGCATGGAATCGACTTGTGGCCCCCCACCATGCACCACAATCGGATTAATACCAACCGTTTTTAATAATACGATATCACGTGCAAATGAACTTTCCAGCTCAGGATCGGTCATCGCATTACCGCCGTATTTTACTACCAGGGTTTTACCCGCAAAGCGTTGAATATACGGCAAAGCTTCTGTCAAAATCTGTGCTTTGTCGATGCCTGTTTGTTGATTTGGCATTCGCCTCTCCTTATTGAGCATCTAAAATATCTTGAGCGATCTGTGGATAACGTTCACGCAACATGGCTACAAACAGCTGACGAATTTCATTCAGGCCCTGAGCATCATTGGCATCAAAGCGCACTGTGAAATACTCACCTGTATTGGATGCTCGAATGATGCCAAAACCATCCTCAAAATCAAGACGTATCCCATCAATTTTACTGATTTGCGCACGAATTCTTTCAGATTGCTGTTCAACAAAGTCTAAAAGTTCAACCGGATGCACATGATGCGTTGCAATATAAAGATCTTCGGTCCCATGCCGTTTCGGATAAGCCGCTAAAGCTTGTGCAAGACTTTGACCAGTTTGATCCAGATATTCCATGACTCTGAGCGCTGCATAGAGTCCATCATCATAGCCCCAGCCACGGCCATCATTAAAGACATAATGCCCGGCATATTCTCCACCAAAAATCGCCTGCTGCTGAGATTGTGCCAGATAAGTTCTCAGAAATGAGCTTCCGGTACGAATCATCACCGGCTCACCGCCCAAACGTTGCACGGTGTCTCGCACCAGGGTTGAACATTTGACATCATAAACAAACTTGCGTGGTGCTGAGTCAGTGAGGCAAATTTCGGCAAACAGGCACAGTAACTGATCCGCCGTGATAATCTGGCCCTGTGCATCAATCAAGACCACGCGATCGCCATCGCCATCCAGGGCAATGCCCAGATCAGCTTGCTGTTGCATGATGCTTTGGCGTAAAGTCTCCAGATGTTTGTCTTGCGAAGGATCTGGTGCATGGTCTGGAAAATGCCCATTGGCATCACAACGCAAAGCCATCACCGCACAACCCATTTTTTGAAGCACCAGATTGGCACAGCGCCCGGCTGAACCATTCAGACCATCCAGAACCACTTTAAATGAGCGCTTCAACTGGATATCTTTTAATATACCATGCTGATATTTTAGACAAAATTCTGGAATAACTTGATGAGTCTGTTCGTCTAGG
The DNA here is from genome assembly GCF_013419135.1 of Acinetobacter sp. YH12100. NCBI lineage: Bacteria > Pseudomonadati > Pseudomonadota > Gammaproteobacteria > Moraxellales > Moraxellaceae > Acinetobacter > Acinetobacter sp. YH12100. Next base: position 24,312 of record NZ_VPAQ01000008.1, read on the forward strand.
CAAAGCTGCTGATTGCTATAATGTGGTTTGGCCAGATGAGCCACCTGCTGGATCATCTCTGGGCAAGGCGGCTCACCAGAGACAATCCATTTAATACCATTATCTTCTTTGGGATTGTGACTGGCCGTGACCATGATGCCATTGCCATCAAATTGCCGTGCGGTGAAATACAGCATCGGACTGGAACAACAACCGACAATGGTGGCTTCAATCGAATAAGCTTGAAAAATACGGCGAATGGTTTCTGCAAAAGCCGGACTGCTAAGCCGTGCATCATAGCCAATTGCGACACGTGTCTGTCGCGCAGCCTGATATTGCTGTGCTAAACCGTGAGCAATTGCATCGATAATCCCAGCACCCAGTACACTGACTTTACCGCGTATGTCATAGGCTCGAAAAATGTGCATAGGGAATAGATGATTCATAGATCCCATAAAACTGTTCTTTTCACTAAATATAAGGAGGTATAAAATGACTTATTTCATCATCATGACTTTAAACATTTGTTTTTGTTTTAAGACCCGCTACTTTTAAACCATTTCAATGTAACAATCAATTATAAAAATATTACCGTTAACTGAATAATCAGAAAATTTCTGTGATGAAATAGTCCTTATTTAATTATATTTATTTTTAATTTCCCCGGCTAAAATTAAAATAAAGATATAAATTTCAATTTTGAATAACTCTATTTATATAGAAAATAAATTTTTATTTTTAACTCCATTTTAAGCGTCACATTATGTTTAGGATTTACTTTGTTGTATTTAAGAAATGACCTACATCCATTCATTGTTTGCAGGTCATCTTCTCTTTAGTTTTTACCGGTATGGCCAAAGCCACCAGCACCACGCTCAGTGGCTTCAAATTCACTGACCAGATCAAATTCAGCTTGTACTACCGGTACCAGCACATATTGCGCCAAACGTTCACCCGGCTCCAGACTGAAAGCAGTCTGACTCCGGTTCCAGACCGATACCATCAATTCACCCTGATAATCTGAATCGATAAGACCTACCAGATTACCCAGCACAATCCCGTGCTTATGACCTAAACCTGAACGTGGCAAGATCAGACCTGCAAAAGCAGGATCTTCGATATAAATCGCCAAGCCTGTTTTCACTAAAACGGTTTGACCCGGTTCAATCACTGTCGTTTCATGGACGCAGGCACGCAAGTCCAATCCTGCTGAACCTGTGGTGGCATAAGTCGGTAATGGCCATTCCTGACCGAGACGCGAGTCAAGGACTTTCACCTGAACTTTCATGTGTTCATTCCTGTTGTTGCATTTAAAATATGTATAAGCGTTGAACTTTATCGTTTGATAAGATTGCGCAAATTATCCAGATAATGCTGCGCCTGTAATTTCGGATCGATATTACCCGCCAGCTTTTTCTTGCGACCTAACCATTCCAGTTCATCTTCCGGTAATTCATCCAGAAAACGGCTTGGAGTCATTTGCTTCATCTGTCCGCCAGCCTTGCGCTGTTCGGCCAAGGTAATGGTCAGACCCTGACGTGCACGGGTAATCCCGACATACATCAGGCGACGTTCCTCTTCAACCGTCTCCGCAGCAATCGAGTTCTTATGCGGCAGAATTTCTTCTTCCAGCCCGATCAGATAGACATAAGGGAACTCAAGCCCCTTAGAAGCATGTAAGGTTAACAAGTTGACTTTGTCAGTATCTTCTTCTTCCTGTTGCTGCTCCAGCATATCCAGCAGCACCATTTTACGAATCACGCTTTCAATATTTTTTTCATCGACATCTTCAGCGCGGTTAATCAGGCTTTGGATGCTGCTATAAAGCACTTCAATATTGTCGAGCTTGGTTTTTTCCTGTGCCGGCGTGGCTGCAGTTTCCTTGATGTAATCGATATAACCTGCTTCAATCATCATCTGACGGATGATCGGTACCGGTTCATCATCATCAAGTAAATTGCGGGTAAAGCCCTCAATGAAGTCGGCAAACTCTGCTAACTGTGTGGTGGCCTTTTTCGGAATCGCCATGGTCAAACGCTGATCCGCTGCCGCAGCCAGCAGTGACAGGTTATTTTCCTGAGCAAAGAGACCCAGTTTTTCCAGTGTCACCGGCCCAATGGCACGTTTTGGCGTATTGATAATCCGTAGGAAAGCGCTGTCATCTTCAGGGTTAATGATCAGGCGTAAATAACTCATCATGTCCTTGATTTCGGCACGCGCGAAAAAAGATTGACCGCCAGACAATTTATACGGAATCTGCATCTGACGGAGATGGGTTTCTAAAATACGCGCCTGAAAATTGCCGCGATATAATACCGCATAATCTTTCCAGCTTTTCCCATTCATCAATTTATGCGTGATCAGGTCTTTGACCACGCGTTCTGCTTCATCATCATCATTACGGCAAGTAATCACCCGGATCACTTCACCATGGCCTTTGTCTGACCAGAGTTTTTTATCAAAAATATGCGGGTTATTGCCAATCACGGTGTTGGCTGCTTTAAGAATACGACTGGTCGAACGATAGTTCTGTTCCAGTTTAATCACTTTTAAATTCGGGAAATCTTGTTGCAGCAAGGCCATATTTTCCGGTTTGGCGCCACGCCAAGCATAGATGGACTGGTCATCGTCGCCTACGGCGGTGAACTGCCCCATTACGCCAACCAGCAATTTCACCAGAATATACTGTGCAGTGTTGGTGTCCTGATATTCATCGACCAGCAAATAACGCACCCGGTTTTGCCATTTATCCCGTACTTCGGCATTTTCCTGTAGCAGACGTGTCGGCATCACGATCAGGTCATCAAAATCTACGGCATTATAGGCACGCAGATTACGTTCATAAAGCTGATATAAATGCGCAAACTGGACATCTTCGGCAGTTTCACAAGTGGTATGCGCCTGCTCGGGTGGAATCAGATCATTTTTCCAGTCCGAGATCATTTTCATGGCTTTGGCAATCAGTTCTTTGCTTTCTGCACCGGATAAATTATCACGATGCATCAAATCCATCAGAATACGTTTGCAGTCGTCAGCATCCAGAATCGAAAAATTATTTTTAAGGGGGGTATGTTTCAGCTCCAGACGCAGCATATTCAGGCCAAAGGTATGGAAAGTCGAAACTGAAACGCCTTTACTTTCTTCACGGGTTAACAATTTGCTGACACGCTCTTTCATCTCACGTGCCGCTTTGTTGGTAAAGGTCATTGCAGTAATACGATGCGCAGGAATCCCGCAATGCTTGACAAGATATGCGATTTTTCGCGTGATCACTGAAGTCTTGCCTGAACCCGCTCCTGCAAGTACTAACAAGGGTCCTTGAGTGTATTTCATGGCTTCAAGTTGCTTGTCATTTAACTGACTGGCGAGTGACATATGGCTTCCTCTTCTAGATTCGGCTCCGATTATAGTCATCTCTGCCTCAGTTGCCTAATTTAAAATACGATTAATCAGGTCAATGTTCAGATATAAAAAAACCACCCGAAGGTGGTTTTTTTATATGCGTTTAAAGATTATTGAACAGCATATACCGCGATTTCTACACGACGGTTTTGTTCTTTACCCGCCGCAGTTGTATTGTCTGCGATCGGGTTGGCTGAACCTAAACCTTGAGCATTAATACGTGTACGTGAAACACCTTGACCTGATAAATAAGTTGCTACAGAGTTAGCACGTGCTTGAGACAACGGGATGTTGATTGAGTCATTACCGGTACTGTCTGTATAGCCAGTGACCAAAATACCGCTCTGGTTATCTTCGGTTAATACTTGAGCCACTTTATTCAAAGTGCCATAGAAGTTTGGTTTGATGTTCGATTTGTTGGTATCAAATGTAATGCTACCTGGCATTACAAGGTTAATCGAACCATCTGCATTACGGTTAACATCTACGCCAGTTCCGGCTGTTGCTTGACGTAATTTTTTCTCTTTGTTATCAAGATAAACACCTGCTGCACCACCAACAACAGCACCAATCGCTGCTGCACGGTTGTTTTGACGGCTGGTATTCGCATTACTCTTAGAAACACCGTAACCTGCTGCAGCACCAATTAAAGTACCTAAAGCAGCTTTATCATATTCCACACCACCGAGGTTATTACCAGTTGATTGACAACCTGTAAGTGCTACGGCCCCTGCTACAGCTGCTGAAATTACTAGTGCACGCATCGCATGACTCCTTATTGTATGCTTTGTTGTATAAGCGAAATAATGATTTAAATTGAACGGGATAACCATTGAATTTTTGTTAATAATAAATCGTTTCGCAATATTTTGTAATGTTTATATGTAACTAAAACAATGGACTTCATCACAATATCTTCATAGTTAGGCCTTTAGGCTTTTTTATTTGCCTCACTCTCATTATATTATTCAAAATATGAAAAAATTTAAGCAACTAATCTCTGGGGACTGTTTTGATATGTCATCGAATAGCAATAAACAAGCAACTTTAAAAAAACTTACACGTGGCTTGGCTGTCACCTCAGTGATGACAGGCAGTACTTTTTTTCATGGCCCTCCGGTTCTGGCGCTGGGTTTTACCAAGTTTTTTAAAAAATCTGCAAAAGTTGATGAAACCAATATCAAGATTACCAACAGCTGGTTAGGCGTCAATAACTGGCTGATTGACAATGTGCTCAACAATACCGAATGGCAAATAACAGTAGATGAATCACTTGATTTAAATATGCAGGGCCGTTATTTGATGACCTGTAATCATCAAAGCTGGGTCGATACCACCGTCAATCAGTACTTCGGCTTGACCCGTATGCCGCTGACGCGTTTTTTTACAAAATGGGAACTTATTTTTATTCCTTTTGTCGGTCAAGCCTTTAAAATCTTAGGTTTTCCGATGATGAAACGGCATAGCAAGGAACAGATTGCTAAAAATCCTGCGCTAAAATACCGCGATATGGAAGAAGCACGTAAATCCTGTGAGCAGCTGATCAGTCAGCCCTTTACCCTGTTAAATTATCTGGAAGGCACGCGTTTTACCAAAGACAAACATGATCAGCAGCAGTCTCCTTACAAATACTTACTTAAACCTAAGGCCGGTGGTCTGGCTTTGGCGCTGAGTATTCTCGGCGATAAAATTGATGCGCTGGTCGATATGACCATCGTTTATCCGGACGGTATTCCGGGTTATGGTGAATTTTGGTTAGGTGAAGTGCCACGAATTGCGGTAAATTTAAGAAAAATTGAGATTCCTGACTGGGTACTCGGCGGCAATTATGAAGATGATGCTGAATACCGTGCACGTTTCCAGAAATGGATTGATCAAATCTGGACTGAAAAAGATCAACTAATAGCGCAAATGCAGCAGAACTTTGACCAAAGCGCTGTCTGATTTTTTGCCTGAGTAACTATGAAGAACGACAACCCCGACATCACCTCTAGCTCATTTAAGTTTATTCGTAAAGGCACCTGGGGCTGGAAAGTTGCACTGATTTACGACATTTTTATGATGGTCTTAATCATCATTAATCTATTTTGTCTCAGTGCCAATGCCATTTTAATGAGCGATTTTGGTCAATGGTTGTTTGACTTCATTCGTTTACCGGAAATCTTGCAGTTTTATAAAAGTGATTTACGCCCTTGGGTCGTCATTACTGAGGGCTGGTTTACCACCTTCCTGATCTGTGAATTACTGGCACGTTGGGGCATTGCCATTGTTCAGCGCCATCATCGGCGCTGGTGGTTTTTTCCATTCGTACATTGGTATGAAATTCTCTCCATTATTCCACAACTGCGCTTTCTGCGTCTGTTACGTGCGGTCGCGATTGGCTATAACTTGCATAGTCACGGTTATAAAGTCATTCCCGAGCGCTGGTATCGTCAAGGCAATTTTTATTACAACATGCTCATGGAAGAACTTTCCAGCCGTGTGGTGCTGACTGTACTGGACGGTATTAAGCGTGAACTCAGCACCAGTACATCACATAAAAAATTGATTGATGATTTGGTAGAACATCATCGTAAATTACTGGCAGTTGCCTTGGCAGACATCTTGCAGGAATCTTTGGGTAAAGAGTTGCAGGCACAACGTTCCATGATTGCTAAAAATGTCGGGCAAGTGGTCAGTCAAGCCATTGAAGACACCCCGGAACTGACCCAGTTATTGCGATTAATTCCACTTGTCGGTAGCCGGATTGAACAACAAATTCAAAGTATTGGCCAACGTCTAGGGGAAAATATCACCCAAGGTCTGATTGATCCCTTTACTCATACCGGCCAAAAAGAAAATCCTACTTTTACCCTAATTTCAGATAAAATCAGCCAGATTCAGATTGAACATAATCCACATATTGATAAGTTGGTCGAATCGGCTGTTTTTGAAACACTTGAAGCGATCCAAAAACAGGTGAAAGTCAAACAGTGGCAACAGATTTTAGAAGAACATGAGCAAAATCAGCGCTCAATAGATAGATAACATTTAAAGTGCAGAACCAGATAAAATCATCCGGTTCTGTTGGCATAAAAAAATAACTGAGATCGCTAGAGAATTACGCCAATTTGTTCTAGGATTTGCACTATTTACAACATTGCTTCGACATAAAACCAGCAAGTCAGAAGTATTTAAGGAAGAATTATGGCTGATATACGGATAAAAGGCAGAATGGTCAATGCAATACGCATTAGCTTAGATACCAATGATCATGATGCCATCCGCCAGCAACTTAGCCCAAAATTACAAGCTGCATTCCCATCTGGCACTTTGGCCGTCATTGAAAGTTCAGTTGAACAGGAACTGATTGCCCTGATTCAGCTGTTAATCGACTTAGATGTACAGCCAATGGCCGTGACTGAGGGTTTACTGGGTGATCAGGCGCGTTCCATTCAGTTCCCGGTTCTGCCACCCGATCGCCAGTTAGAAGAAGTGAAAGCCACGAAAGAACAGGTGGTAGAAGTTAAGCCAGAAGCAGCGGCAAGTGATGATCAGGCAGCTGCTGCCCCGATCGTTGCGCATGTGACCTCATATCATGATGAAATTCTGCGGACGGGCCAATGTATTGTGCAGCATAATGGCGACATTATTATCAATGCCGGCATCAACAGTGGTTCAGAACTGATTGCTTCAGGCAATATCCATGTGTATGGCAGCGCACGTGGTCGTGTCATTGCAGGTGTCGGGGGGAATACGGCAGCTCGTATTTTCTGTCACAGCCTTGAAGCAGAACTGATCTCGATTGCGGGAACCTATTGCGTAGCGGATGATATTCCCCCGCATGTCGTTAAGAAATCAGTGCATATTTACTTGAATGATCAACAAGAGCTTGTATTTGAAGCTCTACAATTTTAATGTATAAATAAATACCCAAAACCCCATTTTAAACAGGGGATTTGAACCATAACAGGAGTGGATTCGGTGGCGAAAATTGTTGTCGTAACGTCAGGCAAAGGTGGTGTAGGTAAAACTACAACAAGTGCATCTTTTGCAACAGGTTTAGCCCTACGCGGTCACAAAACTGTTGTGATCGATTTCGATGTAGGTTTACGTAACCTTGATTTGATTATGGGCTGTGAACGCCGTGTAGTTTATGATTTTGTGAATGTTTTAAATAACGAAGCACGATTACAGCAAGCACTGATTCGCGATAAAGATATTGAAAATTTATATATTTTACCTGCATCACAAACACGTGATAAAGATGCCTTAACAGATGAAGGTGTTGCTCGTGTAATGGATGAACTTTCGCAGGAATTTGATTACATTATCTGTGATTCACCTGCCGGTATTGAACGTGGTGCTATTTTGGCCATGTACCATGCTGATGAAGCCATCATTGTCACCAATCCTGAGATTTCATCAGTACGTGACTCTGACCGTATCATTGGCATGCTTGACAGTAAAACTAAAAAAGTAGAACAAAACGAAGGTCGCATTCGTAAGCATCTGTGTATTACCCGTTTCAACCCGGAACGTGCCGATAAACAGGAAATGCTGACGATTGACGATATTTCTAAAGATATTTTACGTGTACCGACCTTGGGCGTTATTCCTGAGTGTCCAAGTGTTTTACAGGCATCGAACGAAGGTAAGCCGGTGATTCTTTTTACTGAGGCTGCAGCAGGTCAGGCTTATGATGACCTCGTGGCACGTTTCCTTGGCGAAGAACGTCCTTACCGTCATATCGAGGTAAAACCTAAGGGCTGGTTAGCACGACTATTTGGAGCGTAGACATGGCAGGATTCTGGAGTAAACTTTTTAGTGGCGAGGATAAACCATCAAGCGCACGGACTGCTAAAGACCGTTTGAAGGTTATCGTTGCTTCCGAACAAGGCTTGGGTCGTCGCTTGAGCCAGGACAAAATTGATCAGATGAAGACAGAAATCATGCAAGTGGTCAATCGCTATGTACGTGGTGTCGATGAGCAGCATATTCAAATGTCGGTACGTTCTGAAGCCAATATTGAAATGCTTGAGATGAATATCAATTTACCTGAAGAACGATAATCTGATTTTTGATTGGTCAAGCAAATTGATTCAAGGCAAAATATGAGGCCGGATTAGTAAAGCACGGCTTTACCCGGCCGCAAGACGAGAAGCTAGGCTTCGAGTGGGCTGGTCGTAAATACTGCTTTACCCAGCCGCAAGACGAGAAGCTAAGCTTCGAGTGGGCTGGTCGTAAATACTGCTTTACCCGGCCGCAAGACGAGAAGCTATGCTTCGAGTGGGCTGGTCGTAAATACTGCTTTACCCGGCCGCAAGTCGAGAAGCTAGGCTTTGAGTGGACTGGATCAGTAAATTAAAGCACGGCTTTTAAGGATTTACTCAATCCCAAGACTAGAAACAATGTTTCTAGTCGACAGAGTCAGCTCAAAAGACACTGTCTCTTGCTCATACAAATTTTGCCTTTTTTCATGCCGAAAAAACTACATTAGATTAAGGAAATTGCGATGGCATTATCTCAACCAGCGACCTTTAACGAAGAATGGTCAGATGAGCGTGTATTTGCCTACCTGAATCAGCTTCCTCCTGCAGGTGTAAATGCTGACTTTCATGTGCTTTATCATGCTTTCAAGCATATGCGTCCATTTGATTATGAACGCCTGTTGACGAAATTTGTCGCTGATGGCCGTGATGTCAATGCAACCAATCCTGAAGGGCAACGCATTCATGACGTGATTGCCACCTTCCCGCGTCAAAGTGCCGAGTTCTTGGCGGTATTGGCGAAGTTTGCCTGATTTTAGCTACCGTATTAAAAAAGCCTGCAATTGCAGGCTTTTTTATGGTTCAGCATAGAGAAACTTAAACCAGAATCTCGCGTTTACCATTGGCACCCATGCCACTGACAATACCATTCTCTTCCATCTGGTCAATGATCCGCGCAGCACGGTTATACCCCAGACTAAATTTACGCTGTAGCGAAGACGTTGAAGCCTTACGGGTTTCGAGTACAAATGCTACGCACTGATCATACAGTGCATCTCGATCTGGGCCACTCTCTCCACCCTCTTCAAAACCGCGATTTGATGGTTCCTCATCATACGGCGTCAGGATTTCATCGACATAATTGGGCGCACCACGTTCACGCCATGCATCACAAATCCGGTTCACTTCATCATCGGCAATAAAGGCACCATGCACACGCTCAGGCTCAATTTTACCAGGCCCCAGGAAGAGCATATCACCATGACCGAGCAAGTCTTCTGCACCGCCTGCATCCAGAATAGTACGTGAGTCAATTTTTGAGTTGACACGCAGTGCCACACGGGTCGGAATATTGGCTTTGATTAAACCGGTGATCACATCCACCGATGGACGCTGAGTGGCAAGCAGCAAGTGAATACCGGCCGCACGGGATTTTTGTGCCAGACGCGTAATCATTTCTTCAGCTTTTTTACCGACCTGCATGATCATGTCAGCAAATTCATCCGCGACAATCACAATCGAAGGCAACGGCGTTAAACGCGGTGCACGCTCACCCACCACTGAATCACTGGCCTTCCAGGTTGGATCGATCAGGTCTTCACCATTGGCAATCGCTTCTTCGACCTTGCGGTTATAGTCACTGAGTTTACGAATTTTCAGGAAAGACATCAGTTTATAGCGACGTTCCATTTCATTGACACACCAATTTAATGCGTTGACTGCATCTTTCATATCGGTGACGACAGGCGTCAATAAATGTGGAATATCATTATAGTTGGCCAGTTCCAGCTGCTTTGGATCGATCAGAATCAAACGCAACTGTTCAGGGCTGTATTTGAGCAACATCGATAGAATCATCGAGTTGACTGCCACCGATTTACCTGAACCCGTGGTACCCGCCACCAGCATATGCGGTGCCTTGCCCAAGTCAGCAATTACCGGATTACCGGAAATATCCTTACCCATTGCCATGGAAAGAATACTGTTCGGATCAGTGAAGGCTGGAATGGTCAGAAGCTCGATCAAACGTACCATTTCACGGCTGCTGTTCGGCACTTCAATCCCGATATACGGTTTACCGGGAATCACTTCAACCACACGTACCGATGCCATCGACATCGAGCGTGCCAAATCTCGGGAAATATTAGTGACTTTAGAGGCCTTCACACCCGGCGCCAGATCCAATTCAAAACGTGTCACCACTGGGCCCGGCTGTGCTTCAACCACCTTGGCTTTGACATTGAATTCCTGCAGTTTGATTTCAAGCAGTTCAGATAAACGCGACAATTGCTCTTCAGTGAAATTCACTTTTTTATTCGGATCGACTTCATCCAGCAGGTCGAGACCCGGAAGAGGCGATAGATCTTTACGGCGCTCAGCCACCTGCATCGCACGTGACATCGGACGGCCTGAAGCATCAGTTAAAGGTGCATCAAAATCAAACTCGTCTTCATCTTGTGGTTTGCCAGCCGTTTCTTGCCAGGCTTCTACAAATTCTTCTTTAGATAAAGCCTCGCGTACTGCGGCATGAGTTGCAGAAGAATCAGATACCGGTTGTGCTATAACTTGATGCTGAATCGGGGCCTGTACAAAAGCAGAAGATTGCGCATAGCTAGAGGCACGTATAGTTTGTTTTGGCTCATCCTCTTCAATCAGCAAATCACCCAGGTCATCCAGATCGGCTTGCAATGCACTATTTTTGACTACATGTGCTGTTGCGACAGATGCCAGAACCGGCGCCGCGCTTGTAACTTCTTCGGCAAAGCTCTGGGGTTTTGCAGCAGGCGCAGCATTAAATGGACTATGCACATCTGTCGCCGTTTTTCCTTGTGGAACGGCAGCCAGAAGTTCATCAAAGATTTCATCATCATCCCAGTCCAGCCCAGTATGCGTAGCAGGCGCTGTTCTGGCTTGAACATGTTGAGACGGCGCAGCTTGAGAAACCGCCAAGTGTGAGGCTGGAGCACTATGCTGCTCTTCTTCGGCAGCTTTAAGTAATGCATCAATATCCTGTTTATGGCGCTGATCTTCACTGGAATGTAAGGCACGCCATACTTCGCCTGTTGCCACGACGCGGTCTGGCTGTTGAGGCACTTGCTGTGCTTGCTTCAATGTCTCGACTGGCTCAGGGGCATGCTGTTCAGCTTCGGGAATATCATCATAAAACTGCGGTTGCTGTGATTCTTTATCGGCAAAATCATCAAATAAGCGTTCAGCCACTTGGTCACGCACCACCGGATCTATTTCTACCAGTTGATGCTCAGGCGCAGGTGTGACTGCAACCGCTACTTTTTTTGTACTAATGACTGGTTCTTTTTTGGCGACAGGTGCAGTACGGTCAAAATCAGACATGCCTTCAGGCACATTACGGTAGAACAGGTCTTGTAGATAAGCAGGCGTTGCTTTGAGGCTGCTCCAGGTCTTGTTCCACTTCACCCCAAAAGCCAAAGTAAATAACACCACCCAAAGCACCAGCAGGAAGAATGCTGCACCATAGACTGTCAGCAACTGTTCTAAACTCTGGCCTAATTCATAGCCAATGATACCGCCGGAAGAATTATCCAGCGTATCGGCAGGCACTTGCCAGAATAAAAACAGCAGTGCTGACGTGGTCAATAACAGGAAGAATTGCGCAGCATAGCGGAATGGCCGGTTCAGGAAGCTACGTGGCCACCAGACCTGAACCGCTTCCATAAACAGATAGACAGGAATCAGCAGGCTTGCCCAACCGAGAAAGCCAAACAAAAGGTCTGCAATCCAGGCACCCGCAACCCCACTGGCATTCGAAACGGTCTGCGTATCACTAGAGATATGCATCCATCCCGGATCAAATGGCGTATAGGTCACTGTTGCAAGAAACAGATAAATCCCAAATGAGACTAAAAATAATGTCATTACTAAGCGCTGTGCATAGGCACTCGACACCGCTGTCATATACTGTCCTGTAACCAATTCTTCATGAATATTCTTTTGCTTCAATGCTTGAAAAAAGCGACGCAATAAAAGGCATATTATGCACCTGTTCTGTGAAAAAAGATGCACTATTGTGCAAGCACACTGTGTACTTATTATATATAGCCCAAATCGATTTCAATGATCAATAATATCGACTTTAATCTCACCCCACTGTTATACAGTTTCACGTATAATTCAATAAATTTCTAAATAAAAAAGGATACAGCTGATGAGCGCACGTCACTCACGACTGATTATTTTAGGTTCTGGCCCCGCAGGCTACAGCGCAGCAGTCTATGCAGCGCGTGCAAACCTAAAACCAACCCTCATTGCCGGTTTGCAACTGGGCGGCCAATTGACCACGACCACGGACGTGGATAACTGGCCCGGTGATCCTGAAGGCTTAACCGGTCCAGCATTGATGGAGCGTATGCAGGCGCATGCAGAGCGCTTTGGCACTGAAATCGTGTATGACCATATCAATGAAGTAGATCTAAACCAGCGCCCTTTCGTATTGAAAGGCGATATGGACGAATTTACCTGTGATGCTTTAATCATCTGTACCGGTGCAACAGCTCAATATTTAGGTCTTGAATCTGAAGCTGCCTTTATGGGTCAAGGCGTCAGCGCTTGCGCCACTTGTGATGGTTTCTTCTACAAAAACCAGAAAGTCATGGTTGTGGGTGGTGGTAACACCGCTGTTGAAGAAGCCTTATACTTATCCAATATCGCTTCGCATGTGACTCTGGTTCATCGCCGTGATTCATTACGTTCTGAAAAAATCTTGCAAGATCATTTATTTGCTAAAGAAAAAGAAGGCAAGATCAGCATTATCTGGAACCATCAGGTCGATGAAGTTTTAGGGGATGCACAATCTGGTGTGACCTCTGTACGTATCAAGTCGACCCAGGATGACTCTACTCAAAACGTCGATGTAACGGGTATGTTTGTTGCCATTGGCCATAAGCCAAACAGTTCAATGTTTGACGGTCAGTTGCAGCTGCGCGACGGTTATATTCAGGTGCAAAGTGGTACTGCGGGTAATGCAACCCAAACTTCGGTACCGGGCGTATTTGCTGCGGGCGATATTGCTGACAGCATTTACCGTCAGGCCATTACTTCTGCGGGTTCAGGCTGTATGGCTGCACTCGATGCAGAAAAATATCTTGATGCGATGGGCAAACTAGACTAAGCAGCAAGAATAAAAATGCCGTCCATTATGGGCGGCTTTTTTATTGCTAGAATTAGCTTATGATTCATCTATAGTTTTATTTCAGGTTTGCCATGCATCTACTTCCTCCCTCACAATTTATCTTTCCTGACCCGATGCAGGTTGACCCTGAAGGCGAAGGACTGATTTGTATTGGTGCTGACCTCTCCCCTTCCACACTTTTTGAAGCCTATACCCATGGCTTATTTCCCTGGTTTTCTGAGGGAGAACCTATTTGCTGGTGGAGTCCGGAACCGCGCTGCATTATTCGGCCCCATGATTATCATCCAAGTAAATCCCTGATCCGCAATATGAAAAAATGGGATTATCAAATCACGGTCAATCATGCTTTTGAAAGGGTGATTCGTTCCTGCTCACTGCCGCGTGCTTATGCAGAAGAAACCTGGATCAGTGAAGATATTATCGCAGGATACTGCGACATGTTCGATGCCGGATATGGCTATAGTATTGAGATCTGGGATGAAAATCGCATTGTAGGTGGGCTTTATGGTGTGACGATTGGACAGGGTTGTTTTGGTGAGTCCATGTTTAGTACGCAGACCGATGTTTCTAAAATGGCTTTTTATACTTTAATGCTGATTGGGCAGGAAAATAAGCTGCCCTGGATTGACTGCCAGTTGGTCAATGACCATCTTTTAAGCCTCGGCGCCTGTACACTTTCTCGCCAAGACTATCTTAATTCGTTACAAGATGTTGTAAAACAGCCTGCTATCGATTGGAAAAAGTATCAAGAGGGTGTATTTTCAAGTAAAACAATAGCGCAAAACGCGCGACTCAGTGAATGAAAATAACAGAGGGTACTTGTTATGAACTCTTATCAGCCAAAGTCCCTACTGAACGATTTACAGTATTATATTACGCCGCCGCACGATTGCAGCTACTTGCCCAATAAGTCGGCACGTATGGTTTTTCTGGATCCTGCGCATCGCATTGATGTACTGACCCTGTCAGAACTGTCGCGCACCGGTTTCCGGCGCAGTGGCGATTTTGTTTATCGTCCGGAATGTCATCTGTGTCGTCAATGCTTATCTTCACGCGTGCCAGTGGCTGAATTTTCCATGAACAGTTCACAAAAAAAAGCCTGGAAACGCAATCAGGATCTTCGGGTGAAAATTACCAGTCCAGAGCAGGCCGGTGATACGCATTATGCGCTGTATGAACGCTATATCAATGAACGCCACGCAGATGGGGACATGTTCCCCCCGAGTCGCGATCAGTTCGAAAAGTTTTTATTGCAAAGTTGTACGGATAGCTTCTTTTTAGAATTATGGCTGGATGATCGCTTGATCAGTGTTTCCACCTGCGACTTGCTAGATGATGGCATCTCGGCTGTATATACCTTCTTCGATCCGGATGAAAATCGCCGCTCTCTCGGTGCATTTGCAATCTTGAAGCAGATTGAACATGCGCAAAAACTTGGCTTACAATTCATCTACCTCGGTTATTGGGTGCCACATTCCAACAAGATGAATTATAAATCTCAGTATCTGCCGCTAGAACTCTTGATTGATGGCCAATGGCGACGTTTAAACCGTGCGCTGAGTGAGCTGGAGATTCAGCACTTGGGAAACTCATTGATGACGACCTTACCCAGCGGATGGAATCACCAGATTATTAAATAAGGTCGTCAGTTTCTATTTGAACAGGCTAGCAAAGTCATCCGTACATGCCTTGACCATAATGATGGCATGTTCGCGCATTCCGTTTGAACCCGGATAATAATTTTTGCGTAAATCAATCTGATGAAAGCCTGACTTCTCATAAAGCTTGATGGCAGCAATATTAGTTTCGCGCACTTCCAGGAAAATCTGCACCGGATTATTTTTCAGCATGGCGACTGAGGCATCCAATAATTGATAACCCAAGCCCTGACCTTGCTGAGCCGGATCAATTGCCATAAGCAGTAAATTGGCTTCATCCAGCACCGGTTGTAAAATACAAAATCCCAGCACCTGCCCTTGCTGCTCGATCACGGTACTTTGATAAGCAGTCACCGCATCTTCAAACTGTTTTAAAGTCCAGGGATGTGATTGAACAGATTTTTCAATCTTTGCAACGGCTGCTACATCCGCTGCTTGCATTAAACGAATCATCTTCGTTCATCTTATATAGAATTAACTTCCGCATTATAGAAACTTCATCCAAAAAATCGAGTAAAAAAAAGAGCAATTTCAATCGCTCTTTAATTTTCAGTCCTATTCAAGTCCGAGTTTGGCTTTCCAGACTGTTAACAGGCCATGTGTATCATGATCATTTGGATGAAAGCCAGGTTTAAAGTACATTAACATTTCACGACTCATGCCCGTAATTACCCCTTTTGATGGGCTATACGCGTAGGTATATATCGATTTCAGCGATTCCAAATTCAATTGATTGTCCTGCTTGAGTAAACGTGCCAGAAAATAGCTTTGTACAACAGCTAAGGTTGCCATCGAAATGACCAAAGATGAGGTCCGTAGCGCATAGGCTTTTAAACCGTTACCAAAGACAGCTTCAAACACATCATAGGCCACCGCTTTATGTTCATTTTCTTCAATCGCATGCCACATCCACATATTTTTCATGGTTTTATCAGTCATCAGTTCCTGGATATGAGCGTTACTTAACAACTGCGTTGCGATGGTCGCGGTAAAATGTTCCAGTGCTGTGGTTGCAGTCAAATCCACCATTTCTTGGCTAATGCCAACTGGCTTCAGCAGTTTGGCCATGACTTTACGCGTGGTCTGAATCACCTGATCGGTATAATGATCCAGTGTCTCGACATCATGTCCATAGCGCTGTGCGGAGGCATTAAAACCGACATGTTCATGCGTGTGCATAGCTTCTTGACCAATAAAGGCAGAAATTTCTTTTTGCAATTCTGCATTATCTTTGATCGCTGGATGCTGACGCACGGCCCGAACGCTATCGATAAAGAACTTTTCACCTGCCGGAAACAGTGCAGATAAGGCGGTCATAAAATGCGTTAAACCAGCTGATCCATGCATCCAGTATTCCGGGACATGATCAAAATCAAAATTCATACGACGAACAGGAAAGCTTGCACCAGCACGCTCTGAAATTTTTACTTTTACGTTCATTGTAGGCTCCTTTCAAGCACAGCTGCCTGAATCTATTATTTGTTTTATTGAGCCTAGTTTTATTGATTTTTATCGTATAAATAAGTGCAGTTTAGGTCATCACACTATCAGTTAAGGACACTCATGAGTGATTGTCTGACAAAAATCCAGACAAAAAAAACGCCTCAAAGAGGCGCTTTTTTTACACAATCAGCGATTATGCAGTTACTTTAGCAACTACACCAGCACCCACTGTACGACCACCTTCACGGATCGCAAAACGTAGACCTGGGTCCATTGCGATTGGGTGGATTAGCTCTACTGACATCTCAACGTTGTCACCAGGCATAACCATTTCCACGCCTTCTTTAAGCGCGATCGCACCAGTTACGTCCGTAGTACGGAAGTAGAACTGTGGACGGTAACCGTTAAGGAATGGAGTGTGACGACCACCTTCTTCTTTAGAAAGTACGTATACTTCCGCATCGAATTTAGTGTGTGGCTTGATCGCACCTGGTTTAGTCAATACTTGACCACGTTGTACGTCTTCACGCTTAGTACCACGTAGAAGAACACCACAGTTCTCGCCTGCACGACCTTCGTCAAGCAATTTACGGAACATTTCAACACCAGTAACTGTAGTTACTTGAGTATCACGGATACCAACGATTTCAACTGATTCGCCTACTTTAACAATACCAGTCTCTACACGGCCAGTTACTACTGTACCACGACCAGAGATTGAGAATACGTCTTCAATTGGCATAAGGAATGGAAGGTCGATAGCACGTTCTGGCTCTGGAATGTAAGAGTCAAGCGCTTCAACAAGAGCAACAACTGCATCTTCACCATACTGACCAGATTCACCGTTCAGTGCAGCAAGTGCTGAACCACGGATTACTGGAGTGTCGTCGCCTGGGAAGTCATAAGTAGAAAGAAGTTCACGAACTTCCATTTCTACTAATTCGATCAGCTCTTCGTCATCAACGATGTCGCATTTGTTCAGGAACACAACGATGTAAGGTACACCTACCTGACGAGAAAGCAGGATGTGTTCACGAGTTTGTGGCATAGGACCATCAGTCGCTGAACAAACTAGGATCGCACCATCCATCTGAGCCGCACCAGTGATCATGTTTTTAACATAGTCGGCGTGGCCTGGGCAGTCTACGTGCGCGTAGTGACGAGTTGGAGAATCGTATTCTACGTGAGAAGTGTTAATTGTAATACCACGTGCTTTTTCTTCTGGTGCAGAGTCGATTGCAGCGTAATCACGCGCTTCGCCACCGAATTTTTTCGCACATACAGTTGCAATCGCAGCTGTTAAAGTTGTTTTACCATGGTCGACGTGACCAATTGTGCCCACGTTAACGTGTGGCTTATTACGTTCAAACTTAGCCTTAGCCATGAGATCTTCCTTTTTAAACTACTCATGCAGGATCACTGCATGAGCACTTGGGTTTAACTATGAATTAGTTTGGGCTTATAGTAATCGAAAGATTACTCGTCGTCACCTTTTTTACCGCCAGACTGGAACTTAGAAATGATGCCTTCAGCCACGTTACGTGGAGTTTCAGCATATTTAGCAAATTCCATAGAGTAAGTCGCACGACCTTGAGACATAGAACGCATATGAGTTGCGTAACCAAACATCTCAGCCAATGGAACTTCAGCACGAATGGCTTTAGTACCACCAGGAAGATCGTCCATACCTTGAACCATACCACGACGACGGTTTAAGTCACCCATGATATCGCCCATGTAGTCTTCTGGAGTTTCTACTTCAACTTTCATGATTGGTTCAAGCAAGATTGGATCTGCTTTCATGAAACCATCACGGAATGCGTAAGAACCTGCCATTTTGAACGATAATTCGTCAGAATCGACATCATGGTAAGAACCGTCGAACAATGTCGCTTTGATGCCCACTACTGGATAACCAGCAAGTACACCATTCTTCATACGTTCTTGGATACCCTTGTCAACCGCGCCGAAGAATTCTTTAGGTACAACACCACCTACAACTTCTTCAACGAATTCGTAGTCTTTACCAGCATCTTCAGCAAGCGGTTCTAGACGTACGTATACGTGACCGAATTTACCTTTACCACCAGTTTGACGTACGAATTTACCTTCTTGCTCAACCGATTTTTTGATCGTTTCGCGGTAAGATACCATTGGTTTACCAATGTTCGCTTCAACACCGAATTCACGCTTCATACGGTCAACAATGATGTCAAGGTGAAGTTCACCCATACCAGCAATAATTGTTTGACCTGATTCTTCATCAGTACGTACACGGAATGATGGATCTTCTTTTGCCAAACGACCTAAAGCTACTGACATTTTTTCTTGGTCAGCTTTAGTCTTAGGTTCAACTGCAAGTGCAATTACTGGCTCAGGGAATTCCATACGCTCTAGTGTAATTACGTGGTTTTCATCACATAATGTATCACCAGTCGTTGTGTCTTTCAGACCTACACACGCCGCGATGTCGC
This sequence comes from Acinetobacter sp. YH12100, assembly GCF_013419135.1. Classification (NCBI taxonomy): domain Bacteria; kingdom Pseudomonadati; phylum Pseudomonadota; class Gammaproteobacteria; order Moraxellales; family Moraxellaceae; genus Acinetobacter; species Acinetobacter sp. YH12100. The sequence continues at coordinate 43,405 of NZ_VPAQ01000008.1, forward strand.
CCGCACGAATCTCTTCGATATCTTTACGGTCATTCGCATGCATCTGTACGATACGGCCTACACGCTCACGCTTCATTTTCACTGGGTTATAACACGGGCTACCCGCTTTAAGAACACCAGAGTAAACACGTACGAAGGTTAAGTTACCTACGAATTTGTCGTTCATGATTTTGAACGCAAGTGCAGAGAACGGAGCTTCGTCAGACGCTTCACGAGAACCTTCAGATTCGTCTTTGTCGTCAAGGATACCCTTGATCGCTTCAACGTCAGTCGGTGCTGGCAAGAATTCAATTACAGCATCCAACATACGTTGAACACCTTTGTTTTTGAATGCCGAACCACAAAGCATCGGTTGAATTTCGTTTGCCAATGTACGCTTACGGATACCAGCAACGATTTCTTCTTTAGTCAGCTCTTCGCCTTCTAGGTACTTGTCCATGAGTTCTTCTGATGCTTCCGCAGCAGCTTCAACCATATTAGTACGCCATTCTTCAGCAGTAGCAACTATGTCAGCAGGGATGTCGCCATATTCGAATTGCATACCTTGAGATGCTTCATCCCAAATGATTGCTTTCATTTCGATCAGGTCAACAACACCCTGGAAGTTTTCTTCTGCGCCGATTGGAACAACGATTGGCACTGGATTACCGCCAAGACGTGTTTTAACTTGTTCAACTGCACGGAAGAAGTTCGCGCCAGTACGGTCCATTTTGTTAACGAACGCAATACGTGGAACTTTATATTTATTTGCTTGACGCCATACCGTTTCTGACTGAGGCTGAACACCACCTACAGCACAGTAAACCATGCACGCACCGTCAAGAACACGCATAGAACGCTCAACTTCAATCGTGAAGTCAACGTGTCCCGGGGTGTCAATTACGTTAATACGGTGTTGTTCGAACTGGTTCGCCATACCTTTCCAGAAGCATGTTACAGCTGCTGAGGTAATGGTAATACCGCGTTCTTGCTCTTGTTCCATCCAGTCCGTAGTTGCCGAACCTTCGTGAGTTTCACCAAGTTTATGGCTCTCACCTGTGTAGAACAAAATACGTTCAGAAGTGGTTGTCTTACCTGCGTCAATGTGCGCAGAAATACCAATGTTACGGTAACGAGAAATTGGGGTTTGACGTGCCATGATTTCTAGCATTCCTAAATTTTGTTGTTTAAAACAGGACGCTTTAAGCTGCATAGCAACTTAAAGCGCTTTGGTGACAAAACCATGACGGTTTTAGCACTTTCCTGAATAGGGCCTGTTTTATCTGCTTAGAAACGGTAGTGAGAGAATGCTTTGTTGGCTTCAGCCATACGGTGCACATCTTCACGTTTCTTAACCGCAGCGCCTTTGCCTTCAGATGCATCAAGCAACTCGCCAGCAAGACGTAAAGCCATAGTTTTTTCAGAACGCTTAGCAGCAGCATCTACTAACCAACGCATAGCTAGGGCAGTACGACGGGATGGGCGTACTTCCATAGGTACTTGGTATGTAGCACCACCAACACGGCGTGCTTTTACTTCGACCATAGGACGAACTTTTTCAAGAGTAGTCTCGAAAAATTCAACTGGGTCTACTTTAGATTTTTCTTGAACGCGGTCTAAAGCACCGTAAACGATACTTTCAGCAATAGATTTTTTACCATCTTGCATTACGTGGTTCATGAATTTAGCGATTGTTTGGCTGCTGAACTTAGGATCCGGAAGGATTTCACGAGCAGCGACTACGCGACGTCTTGGCATTTTAAACTACCTATAAAGATGACACTTCAGGTTTATCCAGCATGAGCACAAAGTGTCATGTGCATTCGCTGGCCTTACTACACGTCGCTTGAATTTCACAAAATTAAATGCAGAAATCAGACAAGCGAGACGATAAAGGATTGCGGTTCTACGTTCTTAAAATTTAATTCTTGACGAATTATTTCTTAGGACGTTTAGTACCGTATTTAGAACGAGACTGGTTACGATCTTTAACACCAGCACAGTCTAAAGAACCACGAACGGTATGGTAACGTACACCTGGTAAGTCTTTAACACGACCACCACGGATAAGAACAACACTGTGCTCTTGCAGGTTATGGCCTTCACCACCGATGTAGCTAGAAACTTCAAAACCTGAAGTTAAGCGAACACGGCAAACTTTACGCATTGCTGAGTTAGGTTTTTTAGGTGTAGTTGTGTAAACACGTGTACAAACACCACGGCGCTGTGGACAAGCCTTCAACGCAGGAACTTTAGATTTTTCAACTAAAGTCGTACGACCCTTACGGATCAACTGATTTGTTGTTGCCATTTGGCAATTCTCCCGTTAATAAAAAGCCCCAAAAACATACTGCTTTTTGAGGGCATGCAATTGTAATTCAAGATGTAAAATTGGTCAACCTGCTCAGGTCGACCAAATATAATAACAACTATACGCTATGCTGCTATTTTCTCTCAGAATTCATTTACTTTTTCGGATTCTTCGCAGTTTTTTTTGTAACATCTTGAGCTTTAGATGTTGTTGAGGCTGTTTCAGATGCAGAATCAGGATCCTCCTGCCCCTCTAGCCCCTCATTTTCCACGGTCTCCGATTCATTTTCAGCAGTATTATCTGCTTGTATCTCTGCTTCCACGTCAGGATCAAAAGAAGTTTTGGTTAAAGCAGGCTGTTGCGATTGTTTATCTGCCACAGGTTCAACCAATTCATCACTGAGGGCATCTAGACCTTCACTGACTTTTTCATCTTTTTTCACTTCAGCTTCTTCAGAACTGAGATCATTCTTTTCTTTCTTAACCAGTTTGACCTGAGTAATTGTATCATTGCCTTCAATTGCAATATCCTGATCCAGAATTGGCTCGTCTTTTGGCGCCTCGATCGACTGAGATGAACTGTCTAATAATTTAGGTGCAGCCTGTTGCAATAAATTGACTGCTTTTTCATAGGCCGCATAGGGAGACAATTGCGAATCTTGATGCTGAATCAGATATTGTCGAGCATGTGAGAAAGCTTCTTGAGCTTTCTGATTTACATCATCAACAAAACGGTGACTATAAACTGCTCCGATTCCAGCACTTGCCAATGGTGTCAATTTCGTTAATTTTTCTAAAATAGAAATTTTTGGCAGATTGTTCACCCATTCCCATTTTGCCTCGCCCTCATGGTTGTTTAACCATTGCTTGATGGCATTCATATCATTATCAGAACCCAGCATGGCCTGAAGCTGGGAAATATCGTGGGTTTTAATTGTATTACTCAGCGCTTTTAAACCCAATAATAAGGTTTGCTTTTCAGCAATCAGGCCGAGGTCCAGCTGTCTAAAGATATGTTGTACGATTTCCTGATCATCATCTTTGCTCAGGTCAAAACCATAAGAACGACCGACCTGATAAATGGTACGTAGCGCCATTAACAAAGAAGCCGGAATATCAATCGCTGTACCAAGCACCCCAGAAGCACCGCTGATTGCACCCTGTACCGTTGCAATCCATTTGTTTTGCTCACCCAAAGCCTGTGAAATTCGTTTAGAACGATTGACATCCTGAGTCAACTCTTCCAAGTCTTTTGCTCCCGCTTCATTCAGAATGGCATCGACCGAACTGCTCTGGTTACTAAACTGGTTAAGGCGGTCATAAAAATAGTCTGATACTTTCTCCGTCAGTTCAGGAGAAACAAAATGTGCCACGTTATTGACGGTATTAAAACGGTGTCCTAGAAGTTGGCGAGATACATTTGGCAGATGTTCACGAAGCATTTGCTGTGGATTATCATATTTTTTAGCCGAAAAAACGCTTTTTGTCTTCGCCGAACCGTCAATCACCTGACCGGAATTTGACGGCTTAAGTGCTTTCGTCACCGAGTCTGGTGCAACATGATTCAATAAATCCAATCCGGTTGAACTGAACTTTTTCGCCACTCCAAAGGCATTCGAAATCAGACCATTAGATTGTTTATTATTAGCATTTACCATTTTTTACCTCAGCATTCACGTGCTTGTATTTGATATAAATACTAGGTGTAGTCAGCATTTATCTCAACTTTATTCTGTGTCATTTAGTAAAATCCCTACATGCCGACTCACAAACCCAACCGACTGTCACACGGCATAACATTTGCCATAAGATTTCAAAAGTCTTTCTGCTATCATGTTCTCCATCATGAAATAAGGCTAGAGGCCGGATTTGGCGATTTTATATAGCCCACTTTCTGCCACTGGACGTAGAGCTAAACTATAAGGATCTGTAGATGAAACGTGTTGTCATCACTGGCATGGGTATTAACTCGTGTATTGGTAATACATTAGAGGATGTAAACCATTCTTTACAAAATGGGATTTCAGGAACACGTTTTAATCCGACTTATGCTGAACTCAATTTCAAAAGCCATGTGAGTGCTGCGGCCGAACAGGATTTCGACGGTATTGACCGTAAACTCAAACGCTTTATGGGCGTATGCGCAATGTATGCCTACAATTCGGCACTTGCTGCAGTTGAACATGCCGGTTTAAAACAAGAAGATCTGGCAAATAATCCACGCTATGGTATTGCCGGTGGTTCAGGTGGTGGTTCAACTGCCTCAGTGGTTGAAATGAAAGAACTTCTAGATACCAAAGGTGCGCGTAAAATTGGCCCTTTCTTTGTACCACGCAATATGACCAACACCATTACTGCAAACGTCGGTGTCGCTTTTAAACTACAAGGCGTAGCACATACCATTACCAGTGCATGTGCAACCTCTGCCGATGCCATTGGTTATGCTTATAACCTGATCCAACTGGGCAAACAAGATTTGATGCTGGCTGGTGGCGGTGAAGAAGATCACTGGTCACAAAGCTTATTGTTTGATGCGATGGGTGCGCTTTGCTCTAAATACAACGACACGCCTGAAACTGCATCTCGTCCGTACTCTGCTGACCGTGACGGCTTCGTGATTGCCGGTGGTGGCGGTTTTGTGGTGCTTGAGTCACTTGAGCATGCACAAGCACGTGGTGCAAACATCTTGGCTGAAGTGGTGGGCTATGCGGCCAACTCGGATGGTGCAGATATGGTTGCACCAAGTGGCGAAGGGGCTACACGTTGTATCCTGATGGCACTTGAAGAAGCCAAACAACATGGTGTTGAATCGATTGATTATGTGAATACTCATGGTACATCTACACCTGCTGGTGACGTGACCGAGCTTCAAGCAATGGCACGTGCATTTGGTGAAGATAAAGTTCCACCACTGAGCTCAACCAAGTCTATGACTGGTCACAGCCTGGGTGCTGCTGGCGTTCAGGAAGCAATTTACTCGATCCTGATGATGCAAAATGACTTTATTGCTCCAAACATTAACGTGACCGAGCTGGATGAAGGCGCGAAACCGTTTGATATCGTGCTTGAAAAACGTGACGCAAAATTGAATACTGTGATGAGTAACAGTTTCGGTTTCGGCGGCGTAAATGCCTGTCTCATTTTCAAGAAATGGGAAGGCTAAGCTGCCCAATTTAGGGTGACTTGATGGATGCTCCTTCTGATGCTTTCTTGTGGGTAAAAGCATTACATATTATTGCAGTGGTTTGCTGGTTCGCGGCTTTGTTCTACTTGCCACGTTTATATGTTTATCATGCCATGAGCGAAGATGCCGTCAGTCATCAACGCTTTGAAGTCATGGAACGTAAGCTGTACCGTGGCATCATGTGGCCAGCCATGTTGGCCACCTTGATTACGGCACACTTTCTGGTCGACTGGGGTGATGCAACGCGTCACTACCATGAAGCCTTATGGTTTTACCTTAAAGTTGGCCTGGTCGGCTTATTGGTGATTTACCATCTGATATGTGGTTATTACCGCAAGAAGTTGATTGATAATGCACATTACAAGTCTCACAAGTTTTGGCGTTATTTTAATGAGATGCCAACCCTGATCTTATTTGCAGTGGTGATTTTAGTCGTAGTTAAACCTACTTTCTAATTCACCCACGCAATCAAAAAAATCCCCGATCAGTCGGGGATTTTTTATGTCTGAATATTTAAATCTGCACACAGCTGTCCATTTTAAGATTCAATTCAGAAAGTTTGTGTCTTGGAAATGACTGCACTATACATAACTCTTCCTCTTTTTGAGAAAATTACCTGTATTTTGAAAACTTGATTACTTTATTTTTATTCAATTTTTAATATAATATCTTAAAAATCAAAATACTATAAAAATGAAATCAGACTCATGTACACAATAAAAAAAGAGTAATCTGGATATTTCTGAACGGATTCTTTCCTTTAGCTAACACAAAAACAAGATCATGAAAAATAAAAGGTCAATTATGCAGAACTTTCCATCCGCAGAAATTAAAACAGCCTCAACACCTGAAGCTCAAAAATTATATTCAGATGCTGTGAAAAACTTTAAAAAATTGCATGGCCCAAAGCTTAAGCTTCATCAAAAAATAAAAGCTCGCTTTCATTGGATTTTTGCTATTGGCGCGATTTATCTTGTATGGAATTCTAATAATCCACAACTAACTATTTCTGTACTTTTTCTTGGGCTGTTTACATTAAATGAAATAGAGGGTTTGTATCTATGGCTATATGCTCGAAAAACACGAAAACAATATTCCGACCAATACCTCAAGACATTTGGCAAGATCACCAAAGTTTCAAAATATGATCCCAAATTAAAGCAGCTTAATATTGAACTTAAATTTTATGATTTAAAAAATGAAACCCATAAAAAGACTTTTAATATTCGCTATCCCGATTTCTTAATTTTACAACCCATAGAAGTTAAACCTGAACAACTTGTAGGTCAATCAGTTGAAGTGTGCCTTACACCTGATTTAGCTCTTATTTTACAAATACGTGCTTATCATCCCAACCCTGACGAATTGCCAATTTTCACCCATAATTTCCACAAACACCCACTGTGGCAACGGCATGAAAATTATCTACTGCACCCAAGTTATTTTTATCCAGAATCCATGTTATCGATTCATTTTATCCGCAATGAATACGCTGGAAATTTTCAGCTTGTCTTTCAAGATTTGAATCAGGATTTTAGTGTTAGCACAGCATCACCAAGTTTAGAGCAGATCGAAAATTATATTTTTGCCTCATATTCGGATTTTTTTATGAAGCATGATGCCTTACAGCCCGCTTATAGTGAATACCGACAACTTAAGTTTAGCAATGAGCCAATAAAAATCGAATTGTGGAAAAATCAGACTAAACCAATGTCAAATCAGGAAATTCAAGTCGTTGTAAAACAAAAAAAGAAACGTGTATTGGTATGGATAATCCCGTGTTTGCTCATCATCCTTTTATCATCTTTGTTTGTTTCGCCAGTAGCAAGGGTTGCATTATTTATTCTATGTATTTATACCTGTTTAATTTATTTCGAATATACATCCAATCAAAGTAAATTTTATCAGCGCTGTGTTCCTCAACTTTAATTATCTGAATGATGATTTGGCTTTTTTAGAAAATAGAGGAAGGATGATTCACAAATTATTCTGCTTACAATAAAAAAATCCCCGATCAGTCGGGGATTTTTTTGAGCTATTTCATTGTGTTTCTAATGCCGCTTTTCTCGCGGCTGCGACACGCGGCCGATACAGTACATAATAAGTTACTGCCAAAATAATCAACCATAATGGACTGATTTTTAATGCATTGAATGTATCTGGCTCCAAACTTAAAATGACCAGAGCGAAAGCCAGAAAAGTTAGTACGATATAGCTCATCCATACCCCGCCCGGCATTTTAAAGGTGGAGTTGGCATGCTGTTCAGGGCGTAATTTACGGTAGCGTAGATAACACACCATAATTAAGCTCCAAATACTAATAAACAAAATCACGCACAGCGACGTCGCTAAAGTAAAAGCTTCCAGGGTATTGGGCACAAAGTACTGCAAAGCTGCACCAGCCATAATAAAGGCACATGAGAACATTAAACCCTTGGCTGGTACAGAACGTTTCGATAGATGCGCCAAAGCGGCAGGTGCCTGTTGACCACGCGCCAATCCGAAAAGCATACGACTGGTGGAGAATACACCACTATTCATGGAAGACATGACGGATGACAAAACCACCAGATTCATGATGATCGCCGCCGCACCAATACCGGCATGCATGAATAAGCTGACAAAAGGACTTTGATCCGCAGGAATTTTAGCCCATGGAGTCACTGACATCACTACAAACAATGACAACACATAGAACAAGATAATACGCGTTGGAATTGCATTGACGGCTTTGGGTAAATTTTTCTCAGGATCTTTGGTTTCAGCTGCCATCGTACCGAGCAATTCCACACCGACAAAGGCGAATAAGGCAATCTGGAAGCCTGCCAGAAAGCCATCCGCACCTTTGGGGAACATACCACCCGACCAGACATGGCTAAAGCTTGCAGTACTGCCATCTGGTGCCTGAAACTGGTTCAACACCATAAAGCCGCCAATAAAGATCAGGCCTAAAATGGCTAAAATCTTAATCAGGGCAAACCAGAATTCAATTTCACCAAACAGTTTGACCGTCAGCAAGTTCAAACCCAGAACCAGCAACACACAGCCGACACTGATCAATGCCTGCCCGATGGGGGTAAAGGCCACACCCTCGGGTAACCAGAAACTCAAATAATTAATAATCGCTGCTAAATCAGCAATCCCGACCAGAACCCAACCGAGCCAATAAGACCAGCCAATATAATAGGCCGCGCCCGGACCAATCAGGTCGCGCGCCATATCAATAAATGATTTGTAATGTAAATTAGCCAATAATATCTCACCCAATGCGCGCATCAGGAAGAAAAACATAAAGCCAATAATTATATAAATAAATAAAATTGAAGGGCCGGCCAAAGAGATAGTTTTACCCGATCCCATAAATAAACCGGTACCAATTGCACCACCAATGGCAATTAACTGCAGATGCCGATTGGACAGCTTGCGTTGTAGCTCATGTTGCGACGGCGCTGCGTCATCTTTAGCGGATGTTGTATTCATGTTTAGTTCCTTTTTTGCATCAGACCCTTGCCCATCTGATCGGATTTCTTCCTGAAATCCTGAATGCAGATGAAGTTCCATTTAAAAAGCTAAATGACCGGATCTGATGTCCTTACAAAATTAAGTTGGGAGATATAAAAACCAAAACAACTCAAGCCTGTGCTGCAATCACTGCAATTTCAATCAGCCAGTCAGGATTGACCAGATCTGCCTGAATGGTGGCACGTGCCGGAGTTCCCTGTCCTTGCAACCAGTGAATCCAGATCTGGTTCACGGTTTGAAAATCTTCCAGATTTTTCACAAATAGTTGTGCCGACAGCAGTCGGCTTTTGTCTGTTCCTGCCAGCTTGAGCAGCTGATCAATTTTCGTCAGCACTTCCTGCGTTTGACCGCTAATATCCTGACGGGTGCTATCCGGCACCTGCCCTGATAAATACACGGTCTGGTTGTGAATGGTGACAGCACTCATGACCTGATTGCTGTTAATACGCTGGATATCGGTGTGTTCCATCATCATATGTCCTCTCAATTTCTTCCGTTATTTGGTCAATATTTAGTTTTAGCTTTCGATCCGAACCGGTACACGAGCCGTAATCGCACACATCAATTCATAGCCTACGGTTCCTGAACCGGCCGCGACCTCATCAATTGATAAAATTTCACCTTGCGAAGATTTCCCCCAAAGCACCACTTCACTCCCCACAGTCGCCTGAGGGACAGCGGTCAGATCGACGGTAAGCATATCCATACTGACCCGACCAAGAACTTGAGTTCGCACTGAATCCACCAGAACTGGTGTACCTGTGGCTGAAATGCGCTGATACCCATCGGCATATCCACACGCCACTACACCAATGCGCATCGCCTGCTCCGCAACGAAGTTAGAACCATAACCCACACTTTCATCAGCCTGAATATACTGAATCGCAATGATTTCACTGCGCAGGCTCATGCCGGGCTGCAAATTCCAGTCATCAATAGTATGGTCAGGATAGTCAGGCGAACTGCCATACAGCATGATGCCACTACGCACAATGTCGGATTGAATATGGTGATGATGGCGCAGGATGGCTGCACTATTACTGACAGAAGTTTTCCCTGCTAAGGGTTCAATGATTTGCGTGAACATTGAATATTGATAATCAATGCCGTTCTGGCCAAAGCGCTGACCATCTGCATCGGAAAAATGCGTCATATGGCTAACTGAGCGCACATTGCCCACTGCCTGGACTTGCTTAAAAATATCCGTATATTCGTGGGCCTGAAAACCCAAACGGTTCATACCGCTGTTAAGTTTTAAGTACACATCAAATTTTGCGTCTGGATTGATCTGCTGAAACTGCGTTAACCAGGTGATTTGATGCTGGCTATGTAGACTAAAACTTAAATCTAATGCAGCACAGACGTCTAAATCGTCTACAGCAAAAATTCCTTCGAGCAGTAAAATTTTGCCCTGCCAACCGAGCGCACGCAGACGCTGCGCTTCAGCCAAATCCAGCAAGGCAAAACCATCGGCTGATTGAAATACTGAATAGACTCGCTCAATACCATGACCATAGGCATTGGCTTTAACCACAGCATAGACTTCGGCATTTGGCGCTGCGGCTTTGGCGATCTTCAGGTTATGCTGCAATGCATCTAAGTGCACCACAGCTTGAATTGGGCGTGGCATAGCTTCTTCCTTGAAACAGCAATTTAGGCCGCGTGTGAATAACGTCCGAGTGAAAGTCCTTCAGTGCTGATTTCGGTTTTATGATTCAACACAATGTCACTGATTAACTTGCCCGAACCACAGGCCATGGTCCAACCCAGGGTGCCATGTCCAGTATTCAGGAACAGATTTTTAAAACGCGTTACACCAATAATCGGGGTACTGTCTGGGGTCATTGGACGTAAACCGGTCCAGAAACTCGCTTCTGCCAGATCCCCGCCTGGGAACAATTCCTGAGTGACCATTTCCAGAGTGGCACGGCGATTGTCTTTCAAATTGTGGTTAAATCCACTTAGTTCGGCCATGCCGCCAACACGGATCCGCTGGTCAAAACGCGTAATGGCAATTTTATAGGTTTCATCCAGCACCGTAGATTGTGGTGCAAAGTTGGCATCAACAATTGGAATGGTCAGTGAATAGCCTTTGACTGGATAAACCGGCAAATCCAGATTCAAAGGTTTTAAGAAATCACGCGAATAACTACCGAATGCCAATACATATTTATCAGCCGTCAGCACTTCACCATTGACCACGACACCCTTAATTTCATCGCCTTCAATCACCAAACGCTCAACATTTTGGTTAAATTTAAACTGCACGCCCAATTCTTTGGCAACATTGGCTAAGGCATTGGTAAATAAATAACAGTCGCCTGTCTCATCATTGGGTAAATGCAAGCCGCCCACCAGTTTATCCTGGGCATGTGCTAGGGCTGGCTCAACTTTGGCCAGATCAGCGCCCAACAACAATTCATGCGGTACGCCGCATTCTCGCAATACCGCAATATCACGTTGCACCATCTCTAATTGCGCTTCGTTACGAAAGACTTGCAAAGTACCTTTAGAACGGTGCTCATAGCTGATCCCGGTTTCTTTACGCAATTCACGTAAACAGTCACGGCTATATTCAGCCACACGAGTCATACGTTCTTTGTTAATCGCATAGCTGGCTGGATTACAGTTTTTCAGCATTTGTGCCATCCAGTTCAACTGCCACATACTGCCATCTAAATTAATGGCCAAAGGTGCATGATGCTGGAACATCCATTTCACTGCTTTAAATGGAATGCCCGGTGCTGCCCATGGCGTCGAATAGCCCGGAGAAATTTGTCCGGCATTGCCAAAACTGGTTTCTTCAGCCGGCCCGGTTTGACGGTCGAGCACTTTAACTTCTGCACCCTGCTGCGCCAGATAGTAGGCACTCGCCACACCGATTACACCACTGCCTAAGACCAAAACGCGCATCTTACTACCCTCAAATTTTTCTAGTTGATTTAACTAGTATATTTTTGGATCAATAGTGAATTTAACTATATTGAGACGATATATTTAGTGAAATAAACATTTTTTTCGGGCAGAATTAAAAAAAAGAGGGAAATATTGATGCGTAAATTAGACCGCATTGATCGCATGATTCTGGATATCTTGCAACGCGATGGCCGGATTGCCATTAGTGAGCTGGCAGCACGTGTGAACCTGTCAACCACACCCTGTTCAGAACGGGTAAAACGGCTGGAGCGCGAAGGCATTATCATGGGTTATTACGCGCGCTTAAATCCGGAACTGCTAGAACGCAATTTGCTGGTCTTTCTGGAGATTAAGCTTTCTGCAAAATCGGGTGATGTATTTGATCAGGTGGCGCGTAATCTGACCGAAATTCCAGAAGTACTGGAATGTCATTTGATTTCCGGTGACTTTGATTATCTGGTCAAGGCACGTCTCAAAGAGATGAGTGCCTATCGGCGTCTGTTAGGCGATTTGCTAAAAAAATTACCTGCTTCTGCTTCCTCACATAGTTATGTGGTCATGGAGGAAGTAAAAGAAAGTCTCTATCTGGATCTTGGCGGGTAATTATTTTTATCTTTCAACATTCAGCGCTCAAGCTGTTTCTAAAAAAATAATGCCCCAAATGGGGCATTATGGTGAACAAGATATTTAGATATTTATTTTCGACTTAAAAATCAGGCCGGAATACGCAATACCTGTCCCGGGAAAATATCATCAGCATCTTTGAGCAATGGGCGATTGGCCTCAAAGATCTTATTGTACTGATTGGCATCACCATAAAATTCTTTCGAGATTTTTGACAAGCTATCCCCCGATTTTACCGTATAGAATTTGCTTTCCGGTTCAGGGCTGCTGACCGTAAGCTGATCATCCACTTTGGCCACATGATCAATATTCCCCACCGCCAGAATAATTTTTTCACGATCGGCCTGACTTTGCACCTGACCTCTGACCGTGGCCAGATCCGAGGTTGAATTATAACTGATGGATAAACCAGTGATCGGAAGACCCAGACCTTTTACATGACCAAGTAATTTATTTGCGACTTCTTGGGCAGAAGGCTCTGCGGGCTGTGCTGCTGCGGCTGGAGTAGTATTTGCTGGTGCGGCCTGCGGCTCTGCGGCAGCTGTATTTTTCTTACCGATACCTTTTACAAAATCAAAAAGACCCATATGGAACTCCATTCTTGTCGTTAATGTCATATCACTCTTATTTTTATAATGAAAATAGCCAAGGCATAGTTAGTCATTGGTGACAGAAAGGTAATCGATTGTAAAATTTCCATTTAGGTGAAAAGCAGACACAAAAAAACCACCGAGAGGGTGGTCTTTATGCTCAGCAAAGCTGAAATCGGCGATTAACCCAGTTTCTTAGAAACATAGTCAATTGCAGATTGAACAGTTGTGATTTCGTTAGAATCTTCATCAGGAATCGTGATGTCGAAATCATTTTCGAAAGACATAACCAGTTCAACTAGATCTAGAGAATCTGCACCTAAGTCATCCATGAAAGACGCTTCGTTTTTAATCTCTTCGATTTTGATACCAAGTTGTTCTGCAACTGCTTGCTTAACACGTTGTTCGATATCGCTCACAGGAATTCTCCTCATTGCTTGTGGCGTTTTTAATGCCGTTAGTTTAATTGAATCTAAAAAATTTGGAAAGTTTATACTTGAGCTTAGCTCATGTATAAGCCCCCATTTACATGCATAACTGTACCAGTAATGTAACTGGCTTTGTCTGAAGCCAGGAAACTTACAGCATTTGCGATATCTTGTGGGTTACCCAAACGGTTTAACGCCACTTGCTCAGTCATTTTTTTACGAATTTCTTCGCTTAACTGTTCCGTCATTTCAGTTGCAATAAAGCCTGGTGCGACCGAGTTAACCGTAATCTGACGGCTACCCATTTCTTTGGCCAAACTACGACTGAAGGCTTCAATTCCGGCTTTGGCAGCAGAATAGTTGGCCTGCCCCGGGTTGGCAAAGTGTGCCACCACAGAGCTGATGTTGATGATGCGTCCGAAACGTGCCTTGGTCATGCCTTTCAGCACACGTTTAGACAGACGGTAAACGGCTTTCAGGTGAATATTTAAAATATCATCCCAGTCATCTTCAGACATGCGAAGCAATAAGTTGTCTTTGGTAATACCGGCATTATTAACCAACGCCAGCACTGGACCATAGTTCTGTTCGATCTCCGTCACCAGTGCATCAATCGCAGCACCATCACGTACATCTAAAACTTTGCCCGCACCATTTTCAGCAAACTGTGCAGATAATTTTTCAGCGCCCGCTTCAGAGGTCGCAGTACCCACGACAAAATAACCATCTTGAATAAGTTGCGCTGCAATCGCGGCACCAATACCACGACTTGCACCTGTTACTAAGGCAACTTTACGTTCCTGTGTCATGCAATCTTCCCTTCTGCCACCAATACAACATTCAAGGCATCTTCCATACGAGATTTCGTATCTAAAGGAAGTGCTTTTTCGATATTCGGTAAGCGTTTCGCCAAGTTACTCAATACATTGCCCGGACCACATTCAACGATGTACTGAATGCCTTCATCTTGAAGGAATTGCAGGGTTTTGGTCCATTGTACTGATTCATAAAGTTGCGCTGTTAAAGCCTGACGCAATGCAGGGACATCAGCCGCAGCTTCAGCGCCTACATTTTGTAATACAGGAATGCATGGCAGCTCAATGGCGGTTTGTTCCAATGCAGGCGCAAACTGTTCTGCCGCAGGTTTCATCAGTGAACAATGCGATGGAACCGATACCGGCAATGCAATCGCCTTAGCGCTATTTTCTTTGGCCAGTGCCATCACTGCTTCAACGCGATCTTTATTGCCTGCAACCACAACCTGCCCTTGGGCATTGTAGTTTGCCGCTTCAACAGAACCTTCACCTGCTGCAGTTGCCTGTGCACACAGCTCAATCACTTTGGCATCATCCAGACCTAAAATAGCAGCCATTGCACCGACACCCTGAGGTACAGCCGTCTGCATCAGTTTACCGCGCAGGTTGACCAGTTTGACTGCATCACCCAGGCTTAGGCTACCCGCTGCCACCAGCGCGCTGTACTCACCCAGTGAATGGCCTGCCAGATATTTCGGTGCCACACCACCAGATTCCAGCCACACGCGCCACAAGGCAATACTTGCAGTCAGCAATACCGGCTGGGTAAATTCAGTTTGATTTAAGTTTTCGCCAGTTTGCGCAATCTGCCACAAATCGAAGCCGACAGCTTCAGAGGCTTCTGCAAATGTCTCGCGAATAGCAGAAAACTGCTCTGCAAGTTCAGCCAGCATGCCGGCTTTTTGTGAGCCTTGACCTGGAAATACAAATGCAGTTTTCGTTGCTTGTGCTGCTTGTTCGAGTTGTGTCGCAGACATAATAAAATCCTTTCATTCAAGAGGTGTCATCTTCAGTTGTAGCAAGAAGACTGGCCAATAAAGCCACCTAAATCATTGTGGAGCGCAATTTAGCATGTAATTTTGCTGGCGGTAATTGCCAAATACAACAAAAAACCGATGCAAGCAAAAATCAAGGACAAAAAAAAGGGAGCTAAATGCTCCCATTTTTTCTACTAAGCTTGACGCTTAATACATCATCAATTATTCAGCAGATGCTTTAGCGAATAATTGACGACCACGGTAGATACCATCTTTAGATACGTGGTGACGACGGTGAGTCTCGCCAGTAGCTTGGTCTACAGTTAATGCATTCTCGGTTAAAGCGTCATGTGAACGGCGCATGTCACGGCGAGAGCGACTTTTACGGTTTTGCTGAACGGCCATGATGGCTCCTTACAAAGATCGAAAAAATGGATCAGAACAAATTCGATTGTCTTATACACAAGAGTATAACACAAAAATTAGTTAAGTTTACCCTTCAGAGCTGCCAAAACATCAAACGGATTATCTCGTTTTTCTTCGACAACTTCTTCTATGGCAGGCTGATGCTTATGTTCGCAAAACTCATGTTTAGGCGACAACGGCACCAACAATAACAGTTCATCTTCTATCAGCGCGAGCAAATCAGCGGTCGCAGGTGCATCATAGTCACCTTTGGTCGTTGCTTCACTTTCACCTAGGACGATGAAATCAGCATCCTCATCCAAGCGCTCTATCAGTGACTCATCATCCACAAGTGCCAAATGGAACGATGAAACCAGTTCAATCTCTACAGTTTCCAGACAACGCTGGCATTCCATAGGAACTTTTGTTTCAACGTGACCATCTAGCCATGCAATACGATGATAGGCATCCATTGATAGCTTACAGTCTATGTTAATCAATTGATCATCAATTGATCCAACAGCTTCACGAGCGATACGAACAAAGCGGGATAAAGGCAGTTGACCTGACCATTTAAAGCCCTGTTCAGCCCATTTAAACGGCTCAATCTGTGCCGGAAAGGTATTTGCTGACATAATTAAGGCGGCAATTCTACAAATTCATCAGTACTCTGTCAAAGATTAAGATACAATTTTGTACTTATTTCGACAGACCATTTGGGTAACTCAAGTCATGCATCTGTTGCAGCCGCAAACAGAAGTGAATGTTTCATCACTCGTTAGCACAATTCCAAGCCTTGATTCTGACAGTTCAACACAACAAGTGCAACTCTCGCCATGGACGAATTTATCGTCAGAAGCGCAGCAGGTGGACTGGCTCATCTTACACTTTAATCACTGGTTTTCCCATTTAAATGTGACTTTAGTCCGTGGCGAATTTGAACCTGAATATTTTCCTGCCGATGCCGATACTCCTGCCCGGATTCAGTTTGCACATGGATTCTTTAATAGTGCCTTGCATGAAATCAGCCATTGGACAATTGCCGGGGATAAACGCCGGGAACTTCCGGATCTTGGTTACTGGTATGCCCCGGATGGGCGTACAGCCGAACAACAAGCGCTGTTTGAACAGGTAGAAATTAAACCGCAGGCAATCGAGTGGATGTTTGCCCAGGCCTTTGGGCGTAAATTTCGGGTGTCGCTGGATAACCTGACTGGTGACGGCGGTGACGGAACCCGCTTTAAAGATCATGTCTATGCACAAGTGCAGGCTTATTTTCGTGGTGAGGCAAAATTGCCACGGGATGCACAACGCTTTATTCAATGTATCTGTGCCTGTAGCAGAGGTGGCAAAAGTTTACAATCTGATGAATTTATACGTGAAATGCTTGATTAAATTACACAAATCTACCTTTTTGGGGATTGCCAGACGCTGCCTGAGCGCCACATAATAAGCCATCAGCCCAAGCTTGGAGTAGCCTCTATGCTGCATTTACGCGTACACCCCGATAACCCGCAACCGCGCTTAATCAGTCAGGCGGTAGAACGAATCCGTGCTGGCGATGTGGTGGTCTATCCCACGGATGCTGCCTATGCGATTGGTTGCCAGATTGGGAATAAAAGTGCCATGGAACGCATTGCGCAGATTCGCGGACTTGGCCCAAAACATCAATATGCAATTTTGTGCTGTGATTTATCCGATATTGCCACCTATGCCAAAGTGGACAATGCCATGTATCGCTTACTCAAAAACAATACACCAGCAGTCACCACTTTTATTTTACCGGCCACCAGTGAAGTGCCGAAACGCTTGATGCATCCCAAAAAGAAAACCATTGGCCTGCGCATTCCGAGCAATCCGGTGTGTCAGATGCTGCTCAAAGAACTGGGTGAGCCTCTCTTGACCTCTACCCTGATTTTGCCGGACCAGACCGATCCGCTGGATGATCCTTTTGAGATTGAAATGCAATTGGGCAAACGCATTGATGTGTTTATCGATAGCGGTTTAGGTACATTAAGCACCACCTCGATTATTGATTTATCTGGTGATCATCCAGAAATTATTCGTCGTGGCGTGGGTGATGTCAGCGCATTTGAATAAAGAATGCCATCTTATTTCCAGCCGACTGCAGGAGTCAGTCTATGGATTTATTTTATATCCTGCTGAATCAGCATGAATTCTCTGCCCAATATTGTATCTATGCAGAACTGCCTTGGACACTTCAATCCAGGGCCATCATGATCGAAGCATATCCTTCGCCCAGTCCCACTCTAAACATTGATGCTACTGAATATCAGTTTTTCATGAATTTGGCTTTGCTTCGACAGCTATTACAGATCTATTCAAGCCAGAACCTATGCTTGGCAGAGACTTGCCAACGTATGATTGAGTTTGCACTGAGTGAATATCCTTCCTCACCGCGCTGAAGTTCTTAGCACTCAGATAGGTATTAATCATATCGCAGGATACTAAAACAGATACTAAAACATGGATATGGTCATAGCTTCCACCCGTAACACATTGACTCTTTGCCCCGCTTATCTGGCTGTTTTTTTGGGGCCTTCTTTTAAATTGCAAATAAATTCCATTATTTTTTCAAGTTTTTATGCCTTTGACTCCTTATTTAATTTATTTAGAGTTACTTTTCCAGTACAATGACGGCACTTAATTCTATGCTTTTTCTTTCGATGAGATACCGAAGATCAAGCCTTTGCATGCCTTTGAAAATTCGCGTGGCCTATAATTGTAATGACTCAAATTATCCATAACACAATGGAATCTGCTCCGCACATTCGGGTTCTGGATGAATGGCAGGATACTATTCCAGAGGATCTGTATATTCCTCCCGCCGCATTTGAAATCTTGTTAGAACATTTTGAAGGCCCACTCGACTTTTTAATTTACCTGATTCAAAAAAATGGTTTTGACCTGTTGCAAGTCGATATCGCGCCGATTGCAGCGCAATATTTATCCTATATGGATGCAATGAAATCCCTGAATATTGAGCTGACCGCAGATTATATGGTGATGGCTGCTTTATTGGCAGATCTCAAATCGCGTCTGTTATTGCCTAAACCGAAAAGCCTGTCTGCGATTGAGCAAGATCCAAAACAAGAACTGATCGACCGTTTAGAAAATTATTTAAGAATTAAACGGGCAGCAGAACGTCTGGGGCAAATGCCTATTCTGGAGCGTGATACATTCCTGACCCATGTCAGTCTGGGCGACGTTCAGCAGAATAATGAAGGCTATTCGATCGATTTACTGCGTGATGCCTTGTTGTGTATTTTTAACCGTCCTGAACCGGTGATTCATCAGGTGCAACAGGAACCGGTACTGCTCGAAGAACGGATTGCCTATATTGAAAGCTGTCTGGAATCTGGCGAAGTCTTATCTTTTGCCGATTTACTCAAACCGAGTCAGGGACGCATGGGCATGGTGGTGACCTTTATGGCAGTGCTGGAGCTGACCCGGCAACAAAGAATTCAGATTATTGCTACAGGTATTGAAGCCCCGCTCGCAGTTCAAGGAGCCAGTCAATGACACTAGAGCCAAATACGCTGTTTTCTGCAGAAGATCATCTGCATGAGGTGTTGATGCAGCTTGAGGCGATTATTTTCGCCAGCGACTCTGCGGTTTCATTGGCGCGTCTGAAAGAGGCTTTTCAGGATCGCTATAGCAAACAGGAATTACGTCAGTATTTACAACAACTTTCCATGTTAATGCATGGCCGTTCGATTGAACTGATTGAAACAGCGCAAGGTTATCGTTTTCAAGTGCGTGCAAAATATCGTAATATTATTGCACAGACCTGGCCTGAGCGACCAACTCGCTTGTCGCCGGCCTTACTTGAAACACTTGCAGTGATTGCTTATCACCAGCCGGTGACCCGAGCCGATATTGAACAAATTCGTGGTGTGACGAATAACAGTCAGATTTTGCGTACGCTGTTTGACTGGAACTGGATTAAAGAATCCGGATTTCGTGAACTCCCTGGAAGACCTGCGTTGTTAATGACAACGCCACAATTTTTAAATGCGTTTGGCTTGAATTCTTTAGGCCAATTGCCTCCCCTGCAGGATGCCAAGGAAGCTTTTATGGCCCTCGATGCAAATGCACCGAAGTCATAAATAGGTGAACTGTTGATAATTATTTCTAAGGTTATGCTGTCATGAGTGAAAAATTGCAAAAGGTGCTTGCACGCGTTGGTTTGGGTTCTCGCCGTTATATGGAAGAAGTCATTGCCGCAGGTCGTGTAAGCGTCAATGGGCAAATTGCCCAAGTGGGTGAACGAATCGAACCAGGTGATGAGCTTCGCATCGATGGTCGTAAAGTTGCATTTCAGATTGAAGACGAAATTCGTCGTCGTGTGATTATCTATTATAAGCCTGAAGGCGAGATCTGCTCACGTAGCGATCCTGAAAACCGCCCGACCGTGTTTGAACAGTTACCTGCGATTCCGGGCGATCGCTGGGTGATGGTCGGCCGTCTGGATATTAACTCGACCGGTCTGTTACTGTTCACCAATGATGGCGAACTTGCCAACCGCTTGATGCATCCATCCAATGAAATCGAACGTGAATACGCAGTTCGTGTCATGGGTGAAGTGACACCACAAATCAAAAACACCATGCTTAAAGGCGTGGTATTAGATGACGGCCCAGCAAAATTCGAATCGTTCTCTGAACTCGGCGGTGATGGTATTAACCGTTGGTTCCAGGTCGTAGTAAAAGAAGGGCGTAACCGTGAAGTACGTCGTATCTTCGAATCACAAGGCCTGAAAGTGAGCCGTCTACTGCGTACCCGCTACGGTACTGTGATTCTGCCACGCGAACTGCGTACCGGTCGCTGGATTGAACTGGATAAAAACGATATCGACAACCTGACCAAAGCTGTGGAACTGAAACCACGTCAAGGTACAGGCCTGTTTGGTATGGCGAAACGTCGTAACGAGCGTATGCAGGATAAACCGATGGCTGCACGCCGTGGCGGTTTCTTGCGTCAGCAACGTCGTGACAGTGATGAACAACAACCACAGAATAACCCTGGCCGCGAGCGTCGTGATGACAATGCTTATGGTCGTCGTGACAGAAATGAAAACCAAAATGGTACGCAGTTCGTTCGTCGTGACAACCGTGATGGCAATACTCAATTTCCTCGCCGCGAAACTCGTCCAGATCAAGCTTTTGGTCGCCGTGAAGAGCGTGATGAAAATGCGCCACGTCGTCCATACGGTGTCAATAAAGGCTTTAAAAAGTTTTAATTGATATAAACAAAAAAAGTCAGGCAAATGCCTGACTTTTTTATGCATTATGTATCAGGCGCTTTGTGGAATCCCCTGCGGAATGGCACTGAGTAAACGCTTGGTATATTCATGTTGTGGTGACTGATACAATTCATCTGAATTGGCAATTTCCACCAGTTCCCCATGATTCATCACCATGATCTGATCTGAAATATACTTCACCACCGATAAATCATGTGAAATGAAAATATAACTGAGTCCAAATTCATCCTGCAAATCTTGCAGTAAATTCAAGACCTGTGCCTGTACCGATACATCCAGCGCCGAGACGGACTCATCACAGATTAAAATCTCAGGCTTCAAAGTCAGGCAACGCGCGATCGCAATTCGCTGGCGCTGACCACCGGAAAATTCATGTGGATAGCGATAAAAAGCTTGGGCAGGCAAGCTGACCCGCTCCAACAGATCCAAAGCCATTTGCTTGCGCTCTGCATCATCCTGACCAATTTTATGAATCTGCATTGGCTCCATCAGGATTTGCCCCACGGTAAAACGCGGATTTAAAGAAGCATAAGGATTCTGGAAAATGATCTGGATTTTACGTTGATACTGGTTAAATTCCTTTTCAGACATGGCCAAAATGTCTCGCCCCTGAAACAGCGCTTTACCGCCTGTTGCCTGTTGCAAACGCATCAACAACAAGCCAATGGTGGTTTTGCCCGAACCGGATTCTCCGACCAGCCCCAAGGTTTTACCTTTGGCCAGCTGAAAAGAAACTCCTTTCACCGCCTGAAATTCATCTTTGCCAAACAGACCTTTGCGGCTATAAAAAGATTTTTTCAGATCACGTACATCCAGAATAATTTCTTCTCCGCCCTTGAGTCCGCGTGAGCGTTGCGGAAGTTGAGTATTCAGGTGGATATCGTCCAGCCAGGTTGAACCATCCTGTTTCATAAAATCACTGATCATCGGCAAACGTAACGGACGTTGCGACAATTGTGGACGGCAATGCAATAAAGCCCGGGTATACATATCCTGAGGTCGATCCAGTACGTCCTGAACCAAACCCTGTTCACGAATTTCCCCATGTCGCATCACAATCACCTGATCGGCAATTTCCCCCACCAAAGCCAGATCATGGGTAATGAACAGCATCGACATCTGACGGCGCTGACGCAGAGATTCCAGCAAGTCCAGAATCTGCTTTTGAATGGTGACATCCAGCGCAGTGGTCGGTTCATCCGCAATCAACAGCTTGGGTTCACAGGCAATCGCCATGGCGATCATGACCCGCTGCTGCTGCCCCCCCGAAAGCTGCCCCGGATAGGCATCGATTTTAGTTTCAGGTGCAGGAATACCCACTTCTTTGAGCAATTCCAGAGTACGTTGCCGCGCCTGTTTTTTATTCATACCCAAATGGAGTTGCAGGATTTCTGCAATCTGCATGCCTACCGTAAATACCGGATTGAGCGAGGACATCGGCTCCTGAAAAATCATGGCAATGTCTTTACCACACATCTGGCGCATGTCACGGGTTTTGAGCTTAAGCAGATTTTTCCCTTCAAAGATAATCCGGCTGTCTTCGGAAATACGCGCGCTTTCCGTCGGGAGCAAGCCCATGGTCGCCAGTGAAGTAACCGACTTGCCACTGCCCGATTCTCCCACCAATGCCACCGTAGTATTGGCCGGAATTTCAAAAGAAACCCCTTTCACGGTTTCGATATACTCTTTATTTTCACCTTTAAAACTGACACGCAGATTTTCCACGCGAAGTAACGCAGGTGCTGTGCTTGGATTTATTTCAGACATCGTGGCACTCCTATTTCAGTTTCGGATCTAATGCATCACGGAGTGCATCAGTAAACATCGAGAAAGCCGTCACCAGTATTGCCATGGCAATCGAGGCTGCGGCCAGTTGCCACCATTTTCCTAAAATCAGCTCACTTTGCGCTTCATTCAGCATACTTCCCCAAGACACTACTCCGATTGGCACGCCAAAACCAAGGAAGCTGAGAATCACTTCAGATTTGATAAAAGCCACCACCAGAATGGACATTTGTACCAAGGCAATATGACTGACATTTGGAAAAATATGTACAAACATACGCCGTAAATTACTCACCCCAATCGCCTTGGCAGCCAGTACATATTCACGCGCCGTATGTTTCATGTACTCGGCACGAACCAGACGGAATACTCCCGTCCAGCCGGTCAGACCTAAAATCAGGATGATTGATAAAATCCCTTTCTGTTGTAACACCGCAGCAATTGCCAGAACCAGCAGTAAATAAGGAATTGAAGTAAAGACATTATAAAACCAGTTAAGGAGATCATCGACCCAGCCACCAAAATAACCGGCAAGTGCACCAAGTACGGTGCCAATGATCACAGCGACCAAAGCCGCAACCAGTCCGACCAGAATCGAGGTTTCCGCACCTTTAATGGTTTTCTGTAAAACATCCTGTCCCCATTTATCCGCACCAAAGATCAGACTCTGTTTTAATTCGCTGTCCTGATCCATCAGCTGACCACCGAGCTGCTGGTTAATGACGTGCATGTCTTCTGCCAGCGGATCTGTTACACCATAATAATCGATGCTGCCCCCCATACTTTGCTCTGCAGCAATTTCAGCATTGAGTTCTGCAATCACCTCTTTTAAAGGATCGACTGGATTGACCGGTAAAACGACCGATTCTGCTTCCTGTTCTTCACCGGAAACAGCCGGCACCGGCGCTGCATTGATAAAACTTGGCGGTGCATAACTGACCGCCACTTCTTTATTCCAGTCCTTGGCAATAAAACCGCTCATGGAAAGCAAAAGTAGCAGCAGATAAAACAGCACCACCAATAAGGAGAACATGGCAATCCGGTCACGTTTCAAACGGCGCATGGCCAGTTGCCATAATCCTGTCGAAGTAGACTCAGGCACGGCTTGAGCGTGTTGCTCTTTTTTAAATATCGCACTCAGCATAATTCACCTACTTCAACTGTACGCGTGGATCGACCCATTTATAGATCAGATCGGCAATCAGGTTGAATATCATGGTCGCAGCGGCAACATAGACCGTAATCGCTTTAATCACCGGGAAATCCGAACGCTCTACGGCAATAATCACTTCACGACCAATCCCCGGAATACCGAAAAAACGCTCAATCAGGAAAGCACCGATCAGCAGTGCTGGAAGCCCCGCCATCACATCGGTAATAATCGGAATCGAGGCATTGCGTAGCACATGCACGCCCAGAATCCGGCTCTCGCCCAGACCTTTGGCCCGTGCAGTACGCACATAGTCCTGATTGACTTCATCCAGTACGAAACTGCGGTACAGACGTAAGGTCGGGGCAATACTCACCACCAGCATAATCAGTACAGGCAACAAGGCGTATTTGAAAAGATTGTCAGCGAAATTATCACTCCAGCCCTGCACCGGAAACCAGCTCAGCTCATAAGCGAGGAAGTACTGAAACACAATGATATAGACAAGAATACTGATCGACATACCGATGGTACACAGCATCATGATCATGCGATCGGTCAGACTGCCGCGAACTGACGCCACACCCAAGGCTAAAATGATGGAAATAATGGTTTGCAAAATGGTCAGTGGAATCAGAATGGTCAGTGAGGGTCCCAGACGCGTACTAATAATTTGCGCCACCGACTCGCCGGTACTCCAGCTCACCCCATAATCAAAGGTTAAAATCTGCTTGATGAAAATCCACAGTTGCACATAATACGGTTGATCCACGCCAAGCTGTTGCCGGATGTTTTCAATCTGTTCTGCATTGGCCATTTTACCGGCGAGGATATAGGCAGGATCGCCCCCCACCCAGTTAAACAGCAGGAAGATCAGCAAAATCACCCCGAGCATGGTGGGGATCATTTGCCAGAGCCGTCGAATAATATATGCCAGCATCGCTTGCCTTCCTTAATTTTTTCCAGAGATTTCATTAAAGAAAGCTTTGCTGTCTGGATCACGACCCAGAAAGTCTTTCACCATCTGCTCGCCATGTTTTTGTCCGCCTTGCGCCAAGACCGTATTGCGATAATGCGCACCGACTTTTTTATCCATCAACTGATCGCCAAAGGCAGAGAGCATATCTAGCGCAATCACCTCGGACCACATATAGCTGTAATAACCTGCCTGATAGCCGCCCATCACATGCCCGAACTGTCCCGGGAACTGCTGACCGGGTACATAACCCAAGGCAGTTTTGCTTTCCATCTCTTGCCATAATTTTAATGGGTCGGTCTTGAGGGCATCTTTACTGTGTAAGGCCATATCGTACTGCGCATATAAAGTCTGACGCGCATAATGCAGACCGCGACCATAGTTTTTTACGTCTTTGAGACGCTCAGTCATGGCAGCATCGACACGTGGACAAGCCGGTTCACAATAATCGGCCACTTTTGATAAGGTTTCCAGACGGCGTGCCCACTCTTCATACATCTGTGAAGGTGCTTCCACCAAGTCACGCTCTACCGATGTACCAGACTGTTCGGAATAGCGGGTTTTCGATAAAATCCCGTGTAAGGCATGCCCCATTTCATGCACAAAGGTTTCCAGCTCGTTGCTGTTCAAACCTTTGCGGTTGAAGTTGGTGACCAGTACCGACACCGGACGACGCTGATTCAGGGTACTGCCACCATAGGCGCCCCAGACGGCCGCGTGTCCATATTTACCTTCACGCGGGTATTTATCGACATATAATCCGCCCAAGAATTCACCTGAGGCAGTGTCATGTACCGCATAATATTCCACTTCATTGTGCCAGGCCTTGACTTTCATCGGCCTGAAATCAATCCCGTACAGTTCTGATGACACAGCAAATAACCATTTTTGTGCCGCTTCGGTCGGGAAGTAATCGCGCAGTTTTTCCTGATCGACCTTATATTTGGCCTGACGCAGTTTTTCACTCCAATAGCCCTGATTCCAGCGAGTAATATCCGCTTTCTCTCGTGGAACTTTTAAGGCCTCGGCTTTGAACTGGCGTAACTCCTCTACATCTTGCTTCTCTAAAGGTGCGACTTTGCTATATACATCCTCTAGAAAAGAATTCACCGCTTCAGGTGTTTTTGCCATACGAAATTTAAGGGCTGAATGTGCATAGCTTTCTTTATCAAAAAGTTGGGCCATCTCATAACGCAGATCAATGGCTTTTTTCATAAATTGCAGGTTTTGCTCTGTCCCACGGCGGGTATAAGCCATCTGATAGCGTTTGCGTGCTTCATCACTTTCTGCCAGCTCCATAAATGGCTGGTATTCCGGATAGTCAAAGCCAAGCAGATAATTGCCTTTTTCATTTTTCTTTAACCCCGCCATATAGCTGTCTGGCAGACCTTTCATTTCTGCTGGGGTAAATTCGACTTTATGCGGATTATCACGTACATTTTTGGCGAAATCCTGAGACAGCTTGGTCGATTCTTCGATGATGTCTTTCAGGCGCTTTTGTTTTTCTGCACTGAGTTGTACCCCGGTCTTTTCAAACTGCTCCAGAATATCTTGCAAGAATTTTTGATCAATCGGATCGCTGGCCTTCAGTTTCTTGAACTGGGCATACAGTTTCGGATTCTGGTACAGCGTGGTCTGGTACTTGCTGATTTTCAGCTCACAGTCATCTGCTGCCTGACGCAATGCAGGATCTGGATCGACATTACTATACAATCCGACTGCTGCACCAAAATCCCGGGCTTTGGCATGCAATTCATCCCATTCAGCCAGATAAGGCCCTGCCTTGGCCTTATTTTTAATTTTCTGATTTTCAAATATCTGAATATCTTTTTGCATGCTGGCCAGATTGGCATCACATAAAGATGGAATCTCTGCTGCCTTAAATAATGGCAGTAGCTGCGCTTGAGTCTGTGCCGCTACCCCCTGATACCCCCCCATTATGACTAAACATAAGCTACTTAATTTTAAAGACTTCGATTTCATATTTATCTCCAGATTTTTCTTACTTTTTGCTATCAATATCGATGTACATCCACTCTGAAGACAGAATCGGATGGTTTTTATAACCAATGACCCGAGGTTGCGACAAGACATTACGATAGGTGCTATATAGCATCAGTACCGGCATATTCACTTCCAGAATCCGGGACATTTTGCGATAGATTGCATCACGTTCAGGACTGGCTGGCATGCTTTGGGTTTGCTCATACAGGCGGTCAAATTCAGGATGTTTGAAGCAGGCATTGTTGGTGACATTGACATTTTTGCCATAAAAAAGCTGCATGAAGTTGTCGGCATCCGGATAGTCAGCAATCCAGGCCGAGCTTTTAAACATGGTCTTACACTGTTTTTCCAGCTTGATCGCCTCGGCAAATGGCATGGCTTTACTGACCATCTTGATCTGAATATTGTCCAGGGCTTTTTTCCAGAATTCTGCCTGTTGCTGACCACGACTGGTATTACCGACAATCAGTTCAATCTCTAAAGGCTTACCATCGGGTTGTCTGCGCCAGCCATCGGCCCCGACTTTGTATTGATAACGGTCAAGCAGCATATTGGCCGCCTTGACCGAATAGGGAATACTGCTTTTATAATCCGGTGAATAACCAACCACCCCGGGTGGTACCGGCATCTGTAACTTATTGGCATCGCCCTTGAGCAAGACACTGATCATATTGTCGGTAGAGTAAGCCATGGCCATGGCACGACGTAGCGCAATTTTTTCCTTGCTGAACCCACCAACCATAGGATTCTGCATATTCCAGTAATGGTAGCCAATCAGCGGATCGGTAATCCTAGATAACTGAACCCCTTTTTGTTTTAAGGAAGGTTTGAGTAGCCCATTTTCAAGCGCCTGAACCACCATGTCGCCGTCGATTTCAGTCATGTCCAGTTCATTTTTATTAAAGGCCAACCAGCGTGACTGGGCTTCTTCAATGACCCGGATATCAATCGTACCAATTTGCGGCATTTTTTTGCCTTGCAATGCATCCACAATAGGCTGGTCTTCGCTGCTACTGGCTTTAAAATTCCAGACAAAACTCCGGTAGTTCGGACTGGCTTTTAAAATAATGCGTGAACCCGGAGTCCAGCGTGACAATAAATAAGGGCCTGTACCGACTGGTTTGTCCATCGCAAAGCCTGCTTTATTACGATACTTTTCAATAACTTCACGGGCAACTGCAGCTGCTGGGCCATGTGCCAGTAACATCGGAAAGTTTTGATCCGGTTGGGTCAGTTTCAGAATCAGGGTATAACGGTCTGGCGTTTGAATGCCTTCAAAGGGGTTTTCATAGACTTTGCCATTCTTTTTGCCTAAGGCGACCCATGCTTCCAGCCCTTTAATCCGGCCATCCAGCAACCAGCTATTTGGTGAATGCAAGTTGGGATCGATCAGACGTTTTAATGAATAGGCATAATCATAAGCCGTCAGTTCACGTTTCTGACCTTTAAAAACGGGATCATCGGCGAAGTAAATGCCTTTTTTGATTTTGATGGTATAGGTGAGACCATCTGTACTGACTTCTGGCATGGCAACCGCGGTATTAGGAATCAGCTTGGCTGGGGTTGCCAGATAGTCATAGCTAAACAGGTTTTCAAAAATCGCGCTATTAACCCGGGCTGAATAGGCATCGTGCGTTGCGGCGGGATCAAATCCGGTTTCTGCCACAGGAAAAACATCCCGAATCACCTTGTTAGGATCTGCAGGATTAACGGCCCATGCAGAAACGATCCCCGAACAGAGCAAACTTCCCAGCAGAACACTACCCGTCAGTTGCTTGAATTGCTTTGATAAATTTCCCTTCATCATACTCTTCATCTAAATAGGTTTATTTTTTGACTGGTTCAATATCGAGATATTGCCAAACGGAGTTCATGATTGGATGTGCCTTAAAGCCTTGAACCTGAGGGTGAATCAGCCAGTTACGCACCCGGGTATTGTGTAAAATCCAGGGATTATCGGCTTCGATTTGCCGGTTCATTTTTTCATAATAGGGCGTACGCTGATCTGGTGGCAGTTTCATAGCAGCCTGATACAGGGCATCATAGGCTTTTGAGGTATAGCAGCTCAGGTTGCCCTGCTGTGCATTTGGGCCATATAAGAGTTGAGCAAAATTTTCACCCTCCGGATAATCTGCAATCCAGGCACCGCCCCACAGCATATGTTTACATTGCGTGGCTTCTTTCGGGTTGTCGGCGAAATTGCTGATTTTAAATTCAATACGTAGACCAACTGCATCCAGATTTTTTTTCCATAATTCCGCTGCAATCACTGAAGAGCTGGAACTGGTCGAGTTCATTTTCAGTGTCAAAGGTGTGCCATCAGGCAAAGTCCGATAGCCATCTGCACCTTTTTTATAACCGAAACGGTCGAGCAGCTTGTTGGCCAAGAGCGGATTATAGGCAATACTATTTTTATAAGCTGGATTATGCCCATTCACGCCTTCGGGAATGGTCATTTCAGCTTTATCTGCATGTCCCTTATACAGCTGTTTAATGGCTTCATTCTGGTTATAAGACAAGGCGATTGCCCGACGCAGAGCGATTTTTTCTAGTGAATTTCCACCGACCACAGGATCGCGCATATTCATGATGGTATAAGTGATTTCTGCGTCTTTATTTGGATAATGCAAAATGCCTTTTTGCTTGTATTCGTTTTTGAGCTGTTTATTGACCAGGGCCTGTTCGGCACCGCTTGCAGTGAGCCGGTCATAATCCAGTTGACCCGATTTCAGCGCCAGCCAGCGCGATTGTTCTTCTTCAATAATACTGACCTTGACCCTCCCAATTTGCGGCATTTTTTTGCCGCTCATTTCTTTCACCAGACGTTGATCCCAGGCCGTATTTTCACCCTTAAAATTCCAGCTAAATCCCCGGTAATCTGGATTGGCCTTTAACTCAATCCGGCTACGCGGCACATATTTATGCAATTGATAGGGCCCTGTCCCGACTGGATGCTGACCTGCACGCGCGCCATAATGCTCAATGACTTCTCTGGCGGTACCGCTAAAAGTGACATAGGCCATGATATAAGGGAAATTAAAGTCGGAACGCGTGAGCGTGATTTGCAAGGTATATTGATCAAGTGCCTTTAGTCCTGCAATTGGCGCATCGTAATTAAATTGACCAGAACTTTTGGCTTGCTGAATGGCAGCATCTGCACCGAGAATTTTGCCCTCAATAAACGAAAAGGTCGGCGAATGATTTTTAGGATCCATCACCCGCTTCATGGAGTAAATATAGTCCTCGACAACCAGTTCACGTTTTTTGCCCTTAAATGCCGGATCAGCACTAAAGTAAATTCCAGGCTTAATCTTGAAGGTATAGACTTTGCCCTCCTGCTCGATCTTGGGTAAGGCTTCCGCAGTGTTCGGGGTTAAAGTGGCGGGTCGTGCCAGATAGTCGTAGCGTAATAAGGGTTCAAAAATCGCTTCGGCAATACTGCCACTATAAAAATTATAGGTCTTGACCATATCAAAACCGTCATCAGGCGCTTCAAATGCAATATTTAAAACTTTATCTGACTGCGCAGGCGATTTTGCCAAGACCGCCTCCCCCGATCCGATGGTCAGTGCTAAAACGGTCATCTTTAACATTGCTGATTTCAAAGTCATACCTATTTTTATCTTAATGTTTTATTGATCTAGGAAGTTCTTAACCTAACGCCCTATATTTGTTGCAATTTATGAATCAAAGCTGAATAGAGAAATTAAATTGGACAAAGCAAATCTCATATCTTCAAAAACAACTATTTTTTCAACTTCTACCGAGAAAATTTATTTTTATGCACTTGCCCTTATTCTGCCTAACCAAATATTTTTAATGAACCTTTTATGTCATTTTTATCTTTAAAACGCCCATTCGTCTTCTCTTCACACAAAGATAAATAAGCTTTTTTTTAGAGAATTCACATGGCCTTGATCTTAGAACCCAGAAATTCATAATAACCAACTGCTCACTAAATGTCTCTTTATGCAATCATCCTATTCTTTGTGCAATGTTTATCAACCCCACATTGTCCCAACTGAAACCAGAATAGTATTGCCCTCAATTTTTATCCCATAAAAAAACCCAGCATATGCTGGGTTTTTTCTCAATCCGATTTTACATCTGTGATTGAATATAATTTTGCAAGCCAATCAGTTCAATTAAACGCAACTGTTTTTCTAACCAGTAGGTATGGTCTTCTTCAGTATCTGACATTTGCTGGCGCAGCATATCACGGGTGATATAGTCCCCTTTTTCTTCGCACAGCTTGATGCCCTGTGCCAGTTTTTCCCGCACATGGTATTCAAGTTTCAGGTCGGCTTTCAGACAGCTCACCACATCTTCACCAATCTCAACGTCATCGCGTTGCATGTTTGGTGTACCTTCCAGGAACAGGACACGACGGATAATCGCATCCGCATGCTGGGCTTCTTCCTGCATTTCATGGTCGATACGTTCAAAGATTTTGGTTAAACCCCAATCTTCATACATCCGAGAGTGAATCAAGTATTGGTCACGAGCAGCCAGTTCGCCACCGATCAACATATTTAAATAATCTACGACTTCTGGATTACCGCGCATTTGAATTACTCCCTACCTTTATGCTGCTATTATGGAGAAAAGCATTCAGATTTGCAAAGCTTAACCAGGTTAAATATTTGATTTTTATATAATTAAAATGAGAAGTACTTGCATTTACACTTCGTTCTGAATCAAATCCCATTTATAAAACAATACTTTGCATTTTTACAGCGCTCGGCTCTACAGCTAAATACACCAAAGAATGTTCAGGTTAAATTTTGTAAATATTCATGAAGATCAGTCAGATTAATAGTTTTTGTATAAACATCACCGCATTGGCGTACTTAATGCATAAATTTCGCTTATCATTCAGACAAATTTAAAACAACAACGGTTTAAATATGACACATCCACATACAACAGCGCCTGTTCTGGTTACCGGTGCATCGGGTTATATTGCCAGCTGGGTCATCCAGAAATTACTCACGCAAGGCTATACCATACATGCCACGGTACGTGACCTGAATAAAAGTAAAAGCTTTGCCCATTTAGAAAAAATTGCCGACAGTACGCCGGGAACTCTCAAGTTATTTCAGGCCAATTTATTAAGTCCAGGCTCTTTTGATCAGGCCATGCAAGGTTGTGAAATTGTCTTTCATATGGCCTCGCCTTTTGTGGTCACCAATTATAAAGATGCAGTCAAAGATATTATCGAACCTGCGGTGTTAGGCACTGAAAATGTATTGAATAGTGTCAATCAAACTGAATCAGTGAAACGCGTGATCGTCACATCGAGTATCGCATCTACCTATGGCGATGCCATTGATATTCTACAAACTGAAAATAACAGTTTTGATGAATCATGCTGGAATACCACCAGTTCGGCCACGCATCAGCCTTATCCTTATTCCAAAGTCATGGCAGAGCGCAAAGCCTGGGAAATGGCTGAAGCACAGGATCGCTGGGATCTGGTCTGTATCAATCCGGCACTGGTTTTTGGACAATCCTTAACGCCAAATACCCAATCCGGCAGTGTGGAAGTCCTCCAACAGTTTACCAATGGCATGACGCTGCTTGGCGTTCCACCGATGTGGAATGGTGTGGTCGATGTGCAGGATGTCGCTGAAGCACATCTCCGTGCTGCATTTAAACCGGAAGCACATGGGCGTTATATTATTTGTAGTGAAAGCCTGAGCCTGCTGGAAATGGGTCAGATTTTAAGAGAAAATTTTGGCAATAAGTTCCCCTTCCCGCGCAATCAGTTGCCAAAAGCGGCCTTTAAACTGTTTGGACCATTGGCAGGCTTTAGTCCCAAGTTTGTGGAACTGAACATGGGTTATCCGATCTACTTCAATGCACAAAAGAGTCAGGATGAACTGGGCATTCAGTATCGTCCAGTGAAAGAAAGTCTGGTCGAGCATTTCCAGCAATTACTCGATGATGGCGTAGTCAAAAAATATATTCCTTAATCGTACTAGCTCAAACCTGATCTGACAGTTACCGATTTTTTATTGTATCTGTCAGATTAAATTTGAGCTACTACACCGACTTATGCGCCCACAAGCTCACTATTCCTGCCTAAAAACAAGCTAAGCAGAAGTCCAACGCGCATTTTTCCACGCTTGCTGTTGCTTTGCATCTAGGAAAGTCCAAGCCACAAAACGACTCTCTTTTTGCCCCTGCGTCATTTTAATGGTTTTTAAATCCACTGCACCGCACTTACGCAAGGTATTTAACAGCATAGGCAATGTGGTTTTCTTAGAAACCAGTGTACTAAACCAAAGACATTGCTCAGCAAATTGTGTGCTCTCTTGTACCATCTGGCAAACAAAGCGTTCTTCTCCACCGTCACACCACAGCTCGTTCTTTTGTCCGCCAAAGTTTAATACCACTTTAGACCGATCAACCGGTTTGCCAAGTTTGCGTAATTTTTGCGTTGCTGTGGCATTTGCTTCATCTTGCGAAGCATGAAATGGTGGGTTACACAGGGTCAAATCAAAACGATCTGAAGGTTTAATCACGCCTTTGAAAATATTGCTCGGTGTCTTTTGCAATCGAATCTGAATCCCCTTTTTGAGATTTGGATTTGCCTCCACAATAAATTGAGCACTTTTAACCGATGCAGGATGAATGTCTGAGCCAACAAATTTCCAACCATAACTACGATGACCAATAATCGGATAAATACAGTTCGCGCCCACCCCAATATCTAATACGTGAACGGCGTGTCCTATTGGAATCTGACCTTTATTGCTATCACTCAACAAGTCCGCCAAATAGTGAATATAGTCGGCTCTACCCGGAATAGGTGGACAAAGATAATCTTGAGGAATATCCCAATATTGAATACTATAAAAATGCTTGAGCAATGCTTTATTGAGCATTTTCACAGCTTGAGGATCAGAAAAGTTGACTGAAAGATCGTTATATTGATTCGGGCTGACAAAAGGCGCAAGTTCCGGACAACTCTTGATTAACTGAGGAAAATCGTAACGACTGCGATGCAGATTTCGTGCATGTAATTGCGATTTTTGTTGCAGAAAAGATTTCTTTGCTTGAGCCATGTGTATGTCAATCATCAACGGGAGAACAGAATCAATAAGGCAGGATCTATACCTGCGAATGAATCGATATTGTACGTGAATTCAACTCACATTGCCGAACCCGTCCTTGTATTTGTCTATCCTCCCCCCTCTCATTCACCTATAGTTTTGAACTAGCAATAAAAAAGACACCTCAAGACTCATCATCCTTAGTGTCTTTTTTATTTAAGTCATTGTTTAGAACTGATTAGTCTTCGATTTGCCCATGCTCTTTCATCAGGGCAATGAACTGTTCCTCATTGATGACCGTTACACCCAGCTTTTCTGCCTTGTCCAGTTTAGAACCGGCTTTTTCACCGGCTACCACGCATTTGGTTTTGCTCGATACACTGCCGCTGACTCGCGCACCTAAGGCTTGCAATAACTGAGTCGCTTCATCACGTCCCATGGTGCTTAATGTTCCGGTGACCACCCAACTTTCACCATTGAGTGGTTGGCGTGTTGGCGCGATCGGCGCATCCCAGTGAATGCCCGCGGCCAGTAAACGGTCTAGAACTTCCAGATTATGCGGTGCCTGGAAGAAATCAATAATCCATTCTGCGGTAATATCCCCTACATCTGGCGTTTTTTTGAGTGCTTCGATATCCGCGATACGTAATGCATCCAAGGTCTGGAAATTATTGGCCAGCATGCGCGCTGTAGTTTCACCCACGCCACGAATACCGAGGGCATAAATAAAAGCGGCCAGTGTGGTTTTCTTACTGTTCTCAATAGAATCTATTAAATTCTGAACAGATTTTTCACCCATTTTTTCAATCTGTAGTAGCTGCTCACGATGTTCATGCAGATGATAAATATCCGAGACATCTTTCAGCAGATTTAGATGCAGCAAAGATTCTGCCCAGCGATCCCCCAGACCCTCAATATCCATGGCTTTACGTGAAACAAAGTGACGAATCGCCTCAATACGCTGCGCTGCACAATACAGCCCTCCTGAACAACGTGCCAAGGCTTCGCCTTCCGGCATCACCACCGGTGAATCACAGACTGGACATTGCTCAGGTAAATGCACTTCAACGGCATCCACCGGGCGGAATTCCGGCCAGACTTTTTCCACTTTAGGAATTACATCGCCACTACGGTAGACACTGACGGTATCGCCAATCCGTACATCGAGACGGTGAATTTCACCAATATTATGCAAGGTCACATTAGAAACAGTCACGCCGCCGACCGCGACCGGATTCAAACGCGCCACTGGCGTTAATGTACCAGTACGTCCCACCTGCCAGTTAATATTTTCAACCGTGGTCAGTGCTGCAACTGCGGGGAATTTATAAGCGGTGGCCCAACGCGGCTCCCGACTCAGAAAACCGAGTTGCTGCTGCTGTTTCAGGTCATTGACTTTAATCACCATGCCATCAATTTCTACACTGAGGCTGGCACGTTCCTGAATAATCTGTTCATAGACTTTTTGCACGTCCTGGATACTGTCACAGATAAAGTGACGCTCGCCAACCGCAAAACCGAACTGATGTAACCATTCCAGACTGGCAGATATTGTGCCTTGCCCATGATGCGGTACGCATTGTGCAATTCCATAAGCATAAAAAGCCAGTGGCCGTAATGCGGCAATATTCGGATCCAGCTGACGCAAACTGCCTGCCGCCGCATTACGTGGATTGGCAAAGGTCTTTTCACCTTTGGCTGCATTGGCGGCATTCAGTTTTTCAAAGCCGGATTTCGGCATCAACACTTCGCCGCGTACTTCTAACAAATCGGGAATGATGCCATTCACTGCTGATAACAGCTTCGGCAGGTTGCGAATGGTTCTGACATTCTGGGTAATATCTTCACCGGTTTCCCCGTCGCCGCGAGTCACACCACGGGTCAATACGCCATGCTCATACCACAGGGAAATGGCCAGACCGTCAAATTTCAGTTCTACATCATATTCGATTTTTTGATTCGGCAAACGCTCTTCAATACGGCGAGCAAAAGCAAAAAGATCGTCCTGATTAAAGACATTGCCCAAGGACAGCATCGGAACGGCGTGAGTAATGCTCACAAATTTTGCAAGTGCCTGCCCGCCGACTTTATCGGTCGGGCTATCCGGCTGGATCAGATCGGGATATTGTTGTTCTAGGGCTTTAAGCTGATGAAAGAGCTGATCATATTCACTGTCTTCAATGCTCGGTTGATCCATCACATAATAAGCATGGTTATGCTTGGCAAGCAGTTGAATCAGTTGACGCATTTGCGCAATGACAGTGGCATCTTGGGTCATAATTTCACCATAAAAAAGGGCGGAAAATCCGCCCTGTAGAATATTCAGCTTTTGGCTATTATAAAAATTGCAGTCTCCAGATTCAACTTGCAGATCGAACAAAAGTGCTTAAACTTCTGTCGGTTGACCGGCACGATAATCAATCGCTTGATGGCGCCAGAATTCACGTAATTGTGGGGTAAATTCCTGCTGGTTCTGATCGTAGACCAGACCATCCACTTCACGGGCAATCAGACGTGAAATACTGTCCATGGTATCAAAGGCATTTTGTACATCGCTATGCGGCAAAGCCAGGAAGAAGGCCAGACCTTTGACTTCCTGAGTCGAGAGAGTTTCCAGATCAAAACCTTCCATGCCGGTATCCGTCATTTGCAGTACCGAAAACAGCAGTTTTGAATCATCTTCACTATAGCGGTGGAAACAGGCCAGTTCGCCATAACGCAGACCATATTTCAACAAGACTTTCAGGGTTTTATCACCTGAAAGTACCCGGCCTTGCGGATAGATATGCAATGAAATAATCGTTTCAGCATTGGATAAGGCACTTTCTTCATCCACTATTTTCTGTTCATGCAGATGAGCATCCAGAATACTGCTTTCATCATTAAATTCAGAAATTTCCGCTTTTTCAATACTGCTGTTCAGACTGAATTCAACAGCGGTATCTTTATCTTCCGTCTGGTTATTTTCCGCTTCTACTTCGGCCGGCTTTTGCTCCACTGATGTTTCGGCTGCTTCTGTGCTTGCAGAACTTGCCACGACTTCAGCTTCGGTCACTGGACTCGGCTCGACCGCTGCAGCTGTCTCAAGCACTGCTGGCTCAGCCAAGATCGGTTCAGGCTTGCGAAATGCTGAGGGCTTTTCAGGGGCCGGTTCTTCTACACTCAGGCTTGGCTCTACACGCTGTGCCGGTTCTGCTTCCTGTTTCGCCAGTTGCGAACGCACATGCCTTGGAATGACAGGGGTCTGGCTGTCAGGATCGATATGCAGGTTGGCATCCAGTGACGGTACAGCCTCTACAGGTTTTTTGAACAGCATTCTGATGCCGAACAGCATGATGACAATTGCTATCACAATCCCGATAATGGTGGTGATTTCCATATTATACCTCCGCAGCTAAGCCGTATTCTTTTGCCTGTTCCAAATTTACTGTCACTAATTTTGAGGTTCCCGGTTCAGGCATGGTTACACCTAGAAGATCAGTCGCCATCATCATTGCAAGTTTGTTATGGGTAATATAAATAAATTGCACGTGTTCAGAAAGCTCTTTGACTAAATTACAAAAACGTCCCACATTGGCATCATCTAGTGGTGCATCGACTTCATCGAGTACACAAAAAGGTGCCGGATTTAAGCGAAAAATCGCGAATACCAGTGCCAATGCAGTTAAAGCCTTCTCCCCACCGGAGAGTAATGCCAAGGAGCTATTACGTTTACCCGGTGGTCGGGCCATCAGTTTTACACCCGATTGCCATCCATCTTCAAGACTTAAACTCGCCTCGCCCCCTTCAAATACTTTCGGGAACAGGTTTTGCAGTTCGGCATTGACTTGATCAAAAGTGTGCATAAACAGTTTGCGGGTTTCCTGATCAATACTTTTCATCGCAGCTTGTAGCTGTTCCACAGTATTTTCCAGATCCTGCATCTGGTGGCTCAGTTCCTCATAGCGTTTCGAGACTTCTTCATATTCTTCAGAAGCCGCCAGATTCACTGCACCGAGCTTATCGAACT
Source organism: Acinetobacter sp. YH12100 (assembly GCF_013419135.1). Taxonomy (NCBI): domain Bacteria; kingdom Pseudomonadati; phylum Pseudomonadota; class Gammaproteobacteria; order Moraxellales; family Moraxellaceae; genus Acinetobacter; species Acinetobacter sp. YH12100. The sequence goes on from NZ_VPAQ01000008.1 coordinate 81,424, forward strand.
GCGCCTGAGCTTTTTCCAGTTTCGCCTGATGGGTTTTGACATCAATAGTTAAACCGCTGATGACTTCATGATTCAGTTCTTTTAATTGTTCTGAATAATGCTGCAAATCAGATTTGGCTGCCTGCCAGGCCAGACGTTTGGCTTCCAGTGCTGTACGCAGTTTTTCATCCTGCTGCTGGAAACTGTGACGCTGTTCAGTTAATTGCTGCTGTTTGCTCTGCACCTGATTTAATTCGATCTGCCAGTCGGCCCAGGTTTTTTGCAGCTTTTCAGTGATCTGCGCCTGTTCATTAAACTGGCTCTGTAAAGCAGGCAATTCTAGCTGTACCGGATCGACAAATTTCTTGGCTTGCTCGATTTGTAGATTAATTTGTTGATACTGTTCTATTAAAAATACCTGATCTTTTTCCAGCAATTCAATCTGCTGCTGACTCTGTACGCTTTGACGGCGCAGCAGTTCCAGTTCCTGCTGCGCTTGCTGGCTAAGCTGCTGCGAGTCATCTAACTGAGTGCTCAATGCTTCCAGCTGGAATTGCAGGGTTTTATAATTTGGTAGCGCTTGTTCCAGCTTAATATTCAGAGCATGCAGATCAATTTCCAGATCGTCTTTCTGCATGGCATCTTCTTCTAGCTGCTCATCGAGTTGTTGCAGCTGATGCTGTAATTGCTGCTTATGTAATGCGAAAGCCTGAGCACTACTTTGAACTTTGGCAATATTGACATCGAGTTGTTGCAGTTGCTTTTGTGTGTGCTTGTACTGCTCACTGATCGTTTGAATCTGGGTTTTTAACTCCTTCATCCGAAGATTCAGTTCAGGCAGTTGCTCTTCAGCCTGACTAAGTTGGCTATTCAGTGCTGATAACTGAAGCTCGATTTCCTCCAGACGGATACGATGACTCAATGCGCCCTGAGCGGCTTGGCTCGATTCATCATAATCCAGCGCAATCACCCAATCAGGCCCAACCTGATAGCCATCCAGACTGAGTAGGGTCTGACCTTGCAAAAGCCCAGTTTGAAGTTTCAAGGCTTGCGCTAATGAATCTACAACTGCAACCTGCTGCCACAGTGAATACTGTGGAGATTCAATCCAGTCGGCCAGACACACCGTATTGGCAATCTGAATTTTATCCTGTACAGCATATGGCTTTAACTGACGCGCCCGATCTTCAAGAAAGTTTTCACCCTCTGCCAGAATCTGGGCAGACAGCCATTTTGCCAGAAACTTTTCGATCAGCTTTGCTTGGTCTTTGCCTGCATCGTTGAGCTTAAGCACATGCATCAGCTGTAGTGCATCGGCCTTGGCATGTGGATTGGCTTTAATCAGTAATTGACTGAGGTTGTTCTGTTCTGAATGCAGCACCTGAATTTCAGATTTTAACTGCATCAAGCACTGCTGCTGTTCTGTCTGCTCGGTCTGAACTTGGGCCAATTGATCTTGCAATACAGTGCGTTGCGCTTCACATGTGAATAGCTGCTGTTCAATCTCAGTCTTGTCTTGTTGATATTGTTCCAACTCATCTTGTTGCGCTTGATGCTGAATCTGTATGCTCTGTTGCTGTACGGTCTGTTTTTGCTGTTCAATCCGCTCAATATTCTTGGCCAGTTGCTCGCTTTGAGCCAGCATCTGTAATTTACGCTGCTGCTGCTGTTCGACCTGAATTTTGATCTGGGCAAATTGTGCCGTGACTGTTGTATGTTGTGATTTGAGATCAGCCAGATTTTGACTCTGCGCCTGATTCTGGCCATCTTGCTGCTGCAATTGTGCTTGCTGATCTTCAGCTTGCTGCTGCAAGGTATCAAGTTGCAGTTCAATCAATTGCAAACGCTCTTTGGTCTGGGCTTTTTGCTGTTCCAGCTTGACCAGACTGGTGGAATTTTGCTCGAGCAAAGACTGTTTTTGCTGCAAGGTCATTTCCAGTTCAGCCAGTTTTTTCTCGGCCTGTTGCCATTCACTTTGCAAAGGTGTCGATTGCTGAATCAGACGCTGAAACAGTTCACTGGTACGACCTAAATCATGTTCAACCGTAGTCAGCTCGGAACGCACCAGCTTAAAATTATCTCCGAGAGTATTCATCTCCACGGTATATTCTTCTTGCAAGCGCTGGCTTTGTTCACATTGAAAAGACAGGATTTCGATCTTGATGCTGCGAATCTGTGCTTCCAGTTGCTTATATTGAATCGCGCTTTCAGCCTGACGTTTCAGGGTTTTTAACTGAGATTTAAGTTCAGAGGCAATATCTTCCAGACGCGACAGGTTTTGCGTAGTGTGATCCAGATGCAGCATGGTTTCACGGCGCCGTGCCTGATAACGCGAAACCCCGGCAGCTTCTTCAATATAGACCCGCATTTCATCCGGCTTGGCATCGACCAGACGGTTGATCATGCCCTGTTCAATAATCGCGTAAGAACGTGGCCCCAGACCGGTGCCCAGAAAAATATCGGTAATGTCACGACGCCGGCATTTGCTGCCATTCAGGAAATATTCAGACTTGCCATCGCGGTTGACCTGACGGCGGACTGCCAGTTCATTATAGGCATTATAAGCGCCGCCCAGTTTGCCATAGGTATTGTCAAAGCGCAGTTCCACACTGGCCATGCCCACCGGTTTACGCTTGGCAGTTCCGGTAAAAATCACGTCCTGCATGCTGCCACCACGCAGCTGGCGCGCACTGGACTCACCCATGACCCAGCGTATGGCATCAATGACGTTAGATTTACCACACCCGTTCGGTCCCACGACTGCAGTACGATTATCTTTAAAATGTAAAGTGGTACTGTCGGCAAAAGATTTAAAGCCTGAAAGTTTTAAACTGCTTAAACGCATAATGTCCTGATTTAACGTCGTGAGCGTCTGGCCCACGCGAGTTCAATTTGTTTCATCCGTGTCAGAGATTCCAACACAAGGTTGCGTAAGTGTCGACAAAAATCTTCCATAAATAAAGCGGCCTGATGGGTTTTTCGTATCAAAATTGCTTCAGTGACCAGTTTAAATAAGTCGAAAGATTCCTGTAACTCGCGTCTGGAAATATTCAGGGTCAGGAAATAGCTACGCCGCAAACAAGGTAACAGTTCCTGATAGTAGCGCATCAGATAGGGATTTCCGACCATCTCATGTTGCTGGGCCATGCCCTGAAAGATCAGATCATAAAACTTTTCTGTATGTCCTTGGCGAGTTTCTGCTTCTAATTGTTCTAATAATAGCTGAATGCGCTCGGCTTCATGACTCCGCCAGGTTTCAGCCATACGATGCACCATCTGCCCCAGCAATAAAGAGGTAATATCAAATAGGGCACGCACCTGCAAGGCCGACATTTCCGAGACAATGGCACCGCGACGCGGATAAATTTCAATCAGCTGGGTGCGTTCCAGCAACAGCAGGGCTTCACGAACCGACCCTCGACTGACATCCAGCTCCGAGGCAATCCTGAGTTCCTGTATACGTTCGCCTTCGACCAATTCGCCGCGAATAATCTGTTCGCTAATGTGTTTGGCAATCTGCTCAGACAAACTGTGTGCTTGTTCTAATGGCATACCGTTCCTGTCTTTATTTTTATGGATACTGGTTCAGCCCGTGATTTGGGCTATGTTGCTATTAGACAGAATTTTTTCAATAATTACTGTGACATTGTCAGACAATCTTGTGTCTCTACAGCCAACTCAAGTTCACAAAAAAGGAGAATAGTGAACCATTCTCCTTAGGTGATACATCAGTTCAACCTAAAAACTTAAATCAGGCCATAAAACCTTGATAAATAAAATACAGGCCGACGGTGGTCAGTAAAGCCGCAAAACATTTTTTCAGTACCGCAGGTGAAAGTAAATGTGCCACTTTTGCACCGAGTTTGGCGGTAAAAAAACTCATCATACTGATGCCAATAAAGGCATAAATATGGATATAGCCAATCGTATTTGGTACTGTGACCTGGGCCTGTTGACCAAACCAGATAAAGCCTAGTGCGCCTGCCACGGCAATCGGCAATCCACAAGCCGCAGAGGTCGCCACGGCTTTTTGCATCACGATGCCACAGCGATTCAAAAACGGGACTGTCAGACTACCGCCACCAATCCCAAAGATCGCCGATGCCACACCAATCCCACCGCCCGCAGCGAGTTGTACCGGGGTTGAAGGCAATTTTTTATTCGGATCGACCTGAACATTGGCGCCTTTAAACATTCTAAACGCCACCCAGACTGCAAAGAACCCGATCAACAGCTGCAAGCCTTGACCAGATAAATAGTCAGCAATCCCTGCGCCCAGGAAGGAACCAATAATCAAGCCGGGTGCCAGATTACGAAATACCGACCACAACACGGCACCTCTTTGATGATGCGCCATGACCGAACTGATTGAGGTGACAATAATGGTAGCCAGAGAAGTCCCCACCGCCATGTGCATAATCACGCTGGGATCGTACTGGAGCTGGGTAAAAACAATGTACAGAATCGGCACAATAATCAAACCACCACCAACCCCAAACAGGCCAGCGGTAAATCCTGCAATTGCACCAATCAATAAATATATGATTAACTCCATAACGATATTTACCACGTTTAGATTCAAATGGATGTAGAAACTCGTGAACTGCAACAACGATTAAGCGATGCAGGCCAGCTTCCGGAAGTATTGCTCATCAAACCGATTACCACATCGACCAATGACGATGTGCGGGAATTGGCAACCAAGGGGGTACAGCAGGTTCTGGTCTGCAGCCATGTGCAGACCCAAGGCCGTGGACAGCGCCAGCGTCAGTGGATTTCACCTGAAGGGAATATCTATTTAAGCACATTGCTGCATACACAAAAACCCATCGATGGCCGTTTGGCTCTGGAAATTGCGTTAAATATCCTGCAAATGCCCAGTCTACAAGGGCTGGACTTGCAAGTAAAATGGCCGAATGACCTGTATAGCGTCAAAGGCAAATGGGGCGGCATTCTGGTAGAACCGATTTCACCTACGCAAGTGGTGGTCGGTGTCGGGATCAACCTCAGCCCAATGTCTGCTGAGGTTCCCGAGCAGCAAGTGACCTCATTGAATGAGTTGGGCCTGCATCCGGGTTCACGCATTCAGCTGATTGCAGAACTGTATCTGGCGATTCAGCAAGCCGGACAATGGTTTAGTTATGGCAGCCAGAATCTGTCTGGTCGTTTCAATCGACATGCCGCTTTTATCCAAGAGAGGGTTGAATTTACCGATCTGCAAGGGCAATATTCAGGAAAATTTCTGGGTATTCAGGATGATGGCGCTGTTAAAATCGCAACTGAAACAGGTGTCCACATCTTTTACCAAGGTCAATTACGGCTCAAAAATAATCCTTGAACAGGCATAATCCATGAAGAAACTATGGCTAGATATTGGCAATACCCGACTCAAATACTGGATTACCGAACAAGATCAGATCATTGAACATGCAGCGGAATTACATTTACAGTCCCCTGCCGATTTGTTACTTGGCCTGATTCAGCACTTTAAAACGCTGGATCTAGATCAGGTCGGATTGTCTTCGGTTCAGGACAAAACCAATAATGAGCGCATTCTTAGTATATTAGATGGTCTGCATATTCCAGTGATTTTTGCTCAGGTGCAGGCCCAATATGCTGGCCTGATTTGTGGCTATGATGAACCCGCACAACTGGGGATTGACCGCTGGCTACAGGTACTTGCTGTCGCGACCCAGCCTCATGAGAATTATTGTGTGATTAGTTGTGGTACAGCGCTGACCATTGACCTGATTCAAGGACAACAACATTTAGGCGGTTTTATTCTGCCAAATTTATATTTGCAACGTGATGCACTAATTCAGAATACCAAAGGCATTAAAATTCCGGATGCCGCATTTTCTGAGCTCAATCCCGGACGCAATACCATCGATGCAGTACATCATGGCATTCTGCTCGGTCTGCTCAGCACCATTGAAAAAGTGCTGCATGATTTTCCGGCACAGCTGGTACTAACCGGTGGAGATGCTCCAGTGTTTGCCCAGCATCTTGAGCCGTATCAGCCGAGGATTGAACCTGATCTTCTGCTTAAAGGTTTGCAGCATTTTGCGGCTCATTTGCCAGACACAGTTTCATGATTTCGAGCAATTGAGGAAATTCGGTAAATCCATCACATTTGTTAAAATGTCCGGCTTTTTTAATCTCAAAAATTTGAGCATTTAAGCTGTGGGCCAAGCGCAAGGAAACCGGTGCAGGTACAAAAGGATCTTACTGGAGATCAGCATGACCGCGCGTTTATAGCTATACGGCAGGTTGTTCAGATCCAGTCGTGTCGCCTGCAGCATTTTATTCAGTTCCGACCAGGCCACCAGCGGTGTATCGAAAGCTGAAACCAGAATGACCCCGCCGGTCTTGCGGTGCTGCTGGAGATAATGTTGCTGTAAAAAACTTAAAACACTGAGTCCACTCAGGCCATGGGCAACTAAAAACGTATGCTCATCCAGATGTGGAATATGCAGTTTCAGATTCTGCTGCCATTCTTCTAGATCAGGCTGAAAAGGATTGGCCAGCATAATCCGTTTTGAATCAACACCGACATTTTTGAGTTGGCGACTCAGCCACGGATACCAATGGTCATTTGAGGTGGCCTGATAATCAGGCACGATATAGACTTTGTTGATTATATTTTTCATCGTGTTTTACTTATTATAATTGAGCACAAAGTGCTTTGACAAAAACTACTATTAAACAGTCTGAAGATGAAATTCAAGTAACTTTTTGCATCCCATCTCAGACTCAATTTACAAATTGAACGAATCCAACAACCTGCTTAAGATTCAGCTTTAATCAGATAAGGCTCAATCACTTTCCAGAGTTCTGGCAGATCGGTACAGCCTTCTGAATCGATAAAATGTCCCTGATGCTTGGCACTCACCACAATCGCATCCAGACTGTCTGCCTGTTCCAGGCTAAATTCAGGCTCCACCCGATCATCGCCTTCAGAATAAATCACCACACGTTCTGCCACCTGCTGTTTAAGCAGATCAAAATCGATCTCAGCGGCATCAATAAACGGATTGACTTCATCTAAACGACCCAAGCGGCCATTAAATCCTGCGATCAATACCAATTGCTGAATCTTTTGCTGTTTTAATTCTCTGGATAAGTAATGCAATACAGCCACAGTTCCCAGGCTATGCCCGATAAAAATACTGTCTTCATCAATCCCCTCAATCTGCTCACGCATTTGCTGGTCCCACACCTCCAGCTTGGGTGTGGTCGATGGGTCAAGTCGCAGTACTTTTAAGCTGACATTTTCCTGTTGGGCTTTTTCCTGAATCCATGGAAACCAGTTTTCTTCAGGGCTTGCAGTATAACCATGGACGATGATCACTTGAGCCATTTTAAATTTCTCTTTGTTTTGTGCTGATGTTCCTGAGTCTGCCTGATTGGATTTTTATTTTGGGTAAGTAAATGTTGTTTTGTTTAAACCGGTTTTCTGATTGATACATAATAAAAAAGGCGCATTTCGCGCCTTTTTTAAATCAGAATCTTATTTCTTGTCATTGCCGCCGAACAGTGGACCCATGCCACCGCCGCCGCCAAACTGTTTCTGCAAACCACCGAGTGATTTCATCATTTTTGCCATACCTGACGGATTGGCAAATTTCTTCATCATCTTGGCCATTTGCGCATGTTGTTTAATCAACTTGTTGACTTCCGCCACTTCCATACCACAACCTGCTGCGATACGTTTTTTACGGCTTGGGTTCATCAAGTCTGGATTACGGCGCTCTTTGATGGTCATCGACTGGATAATCGCTTCCATTTTCTTGACCTGCTTTTCAGGATTGGCCTGGGCCAACGCATCTTGCAGACCGGCATTGCTCATGCCAGGAAGTTTGTCCAGGAAGCCCATCATGCCGCCCATCTTGTTCATCTGCTCAAACTGCATCAGCATATCTTCAAAGTTGAAGCTGCCGCCTTTTTGCAGTTTTTTCGCCATTTTTTCGGCTTTTTCTTTGTCGACCTTGCGCTCAAGTTCTTCGACCAAAGAAAGGACGTCACCCATACCCAAAATACGCTGCGCGATACGTTCAGGATGGAATGGCTCCAAGGCATCAAGCTTTTCGCCCATACCCAAGAATTTGATTGGCTTACCGGTAATGGCACGTACAGACAATGCTGCACCACCGCGTGCATCACCATCGGTTTTGGTCAGGATCACACCGGTTAAAGGCAAGGCATCATTAAAGGCTTTGGCCGTATTCGCCGCATCCTGACCGGTCATGGCATCGACCACGAACAGGGTTTCAGTCGGGTTAATCGCCGCATGCAGCTCTTTAATTTCGTCCATCATGTCATTATCGACATGTAAACGACCGGCAGTATCGACAATTAACACATCGGCAAACTGGATTTTTGCCTGTTCAATCGCACGATTTACAATCGTAATCGGTTTTTCGTCTGCGCTAGATTCCAGGAAAATCGCACCGACTTCGCCTGCAACCGTTTGTAGTTGCTTGATCGCTGCGGGACGATAGACGTCGGCAGAAACCATTGCCACTTTTTTCTTTTGACGTTCTTGTAAAAAGCGTGCCAATTTTGCTGCAGTGGTGGTTTTACCTGCACCTTGCAGACCTGCCAGCAGGACAACGACCGGTGGTTTTGCGGCAAGGTCAAGGCTTTCATTGGCCGCGCCCATCATTTTGGTCAATTCGTCATGAACGATTTTGACAAAAGCCTGCCCAGGAGATAACTGAGTCATCACTTCCTGGCCCAATGCTTCTTCCTTAACTTTCGCGATGAATTCACGAGTTACAGGTAACGCAACATCGGCCTCAAGAAGCGCCATACGCACTTCACGTAACGTATCTTTAATATTGTCTTCGGTTAGCTGCCCTGAGCCAGTAACATTTCTTAAACTCTGCGTGAGTCGTTCTGTTAAGGTATCAAACATTGCAAAATCCGCTTAAAATAGCCATGAGCAAAAAATTGTTTCTTAAAATAGAAAATTTATGCATAGAATGCTATAGGATACTGTAGTTCGCAGCGAATTTATATAAATGAATATTCATCACCCTTAAAAAGGTTTGACATGGTTAGCCTCCCCTTGGTTTACACGATCTTAGCATTAGTCGCTTATACCGCTTCCTTCTGGTATCTGTTCATTCATTTAATGTCTAAACGTACTCCTAATCAATGGTTTGTTTCGCTAACTGCCCTGCTTGGACTGGGCTTACATGCGCTGGTTTTATATGGCGATATGCACACCCCGCTTGGCATCAATTATGATGTCTTTGCCCTGTTTTCCTTTACCTCTGGTCTAATGCTGTTACTCAGCATTATTTACAGCACTTATCGTCCGATTATTGCCCTGAATCTGATCGGAATTCCGGTGGCCGCCACGGGTCTAATTCTCGGCTTTGTCTTTACCCAGCCTGCAAAAATCATCGCACAAAACTCTTTGGGTCTGGATATTCATATTATCCTGTCTTTGTCTGCTTATGCGGTATTGCTCATGGCGACCATTCAGGCCGTGATCTTGCGGCTTCAGGATCGCGAGCTGAAAAAGAAGCAAAAACGCCGGGTTTGGGTCAGTTTATTACCCTCTTATCAGGACATGGAATCACTGCTGTTTGATATGCTGATGACCGGTTTTGTTTTACTTACCCTCGCTCTGGGCTTTGGCTTTTTTACCATCGACAATTTCTTTGCTCAGCATCTGGCACATAAAACTGCGTTCAGTATTATTTCCTGGCTGGTTTATGGTTCACTATTAATCGGACACTGGAAGTTTGGCTGGCGTGGCCAGAAAGCCGTGCGCTTTACCCTGCTCGGTTTTGGCTTGCTGGCACTGGGTTTTATTGGGTCTAAATTTGTGCTGGAAATGATCTTGGGGCGATAATTCTGAGCCTTGAAATATTCAATTCATTGTTCAATGAAAAGGCTTTAGCTTGAGTATTCTTTAAAGGATTATACGCCCCGCACGCACTGATAATGGCCAGCGAATCACTCTAGGCAATTCTGGATCTTCCCATTCTGGCAATAAAGCATCTGCCAGTACATCCAATGGATTATGTCCAAGTGCTTTAGTGGCAGCTTTCACGGCTGACCAGGTACTCATATAACCAATTAACTGATAAAAGTTCCATTCAACCTGTAATACCGGTGGCTGAATCGTAATTTCCTGAAAGGGAAATGGTAGATTTTTATATCCTTCATCTACATGGCGACCATTCAGGCCGTGATCTTGCGACTTCAGGATCGCGAGCTGAAAAAGAAGCAAAAACGCCGGGTTTGGGTCAGTTTGTTGCCTTCTTATCAAGACATGGAATCACTCCTGTTTGATATGCTGATGACCGGTTTTGTTTTACTTACCCTCGCTTTGAGCTTTGGCTTTTTCACCATCGATAATTTCTTCGCCCAACATCTGGCACATAAAACTGCGTTCAGTATTATTTCCTGGCTGGTTTATGGTTCACTATTAATCGGACACTGGAAGTTTGGCTGGCGTGGCCAGAAAGCCGTGCGCTTTACACTTTTAGGTTTTGGTCTGCTGGCACTGGGTTTTATTGGTTCTAAATTCGTGCTGGAAATGATTTTGGTACGTTAACATACGCTAACCTAAAGCCCACACTACGTTTGAGTGCCGTCATCAAAATGTCATATTCAAAAATTATGGTTAAAGTGCATTAAAAATACACCAAGGATCATGATGATAAAATTACTTTCAAGTTTAGCACTACTTTGTTTATCAAGCGCAAGTTTCGCAGATTATCACTGTCACGGTAGCATTAAAGATCGCACGATTGATGATAATGTCAGTATCAGCCAAAACTGTCAGATTGATAATGCCACCATTAAAGGCAATGTCATGCTGTATCAGGGTGCTCAAGCAGTAATTTCAAATACTGCGATTGATGGCAATCTGGAATCGAAAGGACGTTTTAGCTCAGTTCTGGCGCAACATAACCGGATTGACGGCAATATCCAGCTAGAAGGCGGTCAGACGATTCAGCTCACTGCCAATCAGGTAGAGGGTGATATCCAGCTGAAAAAGAATACCCAAAAAATTACTGTAAATGACAATGTGGTTGACGGTAATTTGCAATGCGAATCCAACCGCATTCAACCAATCGGTGGCAATAACCGGGTCAATGGTGACAAAGAAGGTCAATGTCGCCGTTTATAATTTTTATAAATGAAATAAAAAACTTGGCTGATACAATCATCAGCCAAGTGCTAAATTAATGATCCTTTTTAATTTGATATTCCGCATCAAAGGCCTGATAGTTCAGGCGATCTGCTAAATCTTCAGACAACGGTTCAACTTCCTGCATCGAAGAAAGACAGCGTTCTGTCAGCTGAATATATTCCTGTGTCCCTTTGCTTTTCCAGGCAATTTCTTTGGCGTCCAGAGGACGAATGACCCGCGCCGGACTACCGAGCACCAGTGAATTTTCCGGAATTTGAGCTTTGGCTTTAACCGTGCTATTGGCACCGATAATGGTATTTTCACCAATTTCGGCTTCATCCAGAATCACGCTGTTCATGCCGACCAGTACATTTTTGCGAATGATACAGCCATGTAAAATCGCGCCATGTCCGATATGGCCATATTCTTCGACCAGCGTGACGCTACCGGGAAAGCCATGAATGGTACAGGAATCCTGAACATTGGCATTTTTTTGGATGTGAATCCCGCCAAAGTCGGCTCTTAAAGTAGCGAAAGGCCCGATATATACGCCCTCTTCAATCACCACATCCCCGATCAGAACGGCTTGCGGATGCACATAAGCGCGAGGGCTGACCACAGGAATCACACCATCAATGGCATAACACGGCATTATTTTATTCCTTTAAAAATGCAGAATTAGATTAGCTAACGGCTTCGAGTCGCAAACCGCCAAAACGTTTATAAAATTGTGGATGTACTGGCGGCATCGAACCTTCCGAAGTTCGGGCGATCTCCATAAAGAACTCATCCCCTGCTGCAACCACGGTTTGATATAAATTACTGCTCAGATTACGGGCATTCAGGGAAAGCCAGTTGGATGGCAATAACTCAAAAGGCAGATTCGGATCTTTTAATAAAATCCGGCGGAATTGATGAATCAGCAAAATACGCAACTGAAATGCCTGTAGCGGATCTAGCTCATCTTCCTGTTCCACCAGATGAAAGAATTCCCGAAAATCGGTGATAAATTTTTCATAACGCTGATGTAATTCCTGCACCGGCCAGTTGGTAGCAACCATGCGCTTCACAGTTGGATAAGATTCCTGCCAGAGCTGTAAGGTTTCGGCTTTAAACACCACCACCTGATCGGTCATTTTCAAATTCAGCAGCAGGTTTTGCAGTTTCTGGTGGTCACAGCCCGGATAGGCCATGACATTGGTGGCGATATTAGCAAAGCCCAGCCATTCCAGTTCTTTTTTCAGAACCAGTTTATTTTCCAGCTCCACCGAACTGAGCAGCACCAGATCCCATTTCTGATCCCATTCGGTGTGCTGAAAACTGTAAATTTTTTGATCCGCCATAATAAAACGCTGGCGGCTGCTTTCGGTCACGCGGTAATAGCTGGTGCGGCCAATTTTTTCAGACATCAGCCAGCCGTTTTGGACCAGACGGAATACGGCAGTCCGTACCGATCGTTCATTAAATCCGAATACATCCATAAGCTGAATCAGGCTGGCCAGACTGATAATGCCACCGCGGTGAAAAATACAGTCACCGAAGATGGTCATGATTAATGAGGTTCCGCTGAGTGCTTCAGTTTGAATAAAGTCATCAATTATTTGTTTTAATTTCGGATTCATTGCGTTTAACTTTACCTTATAGAAACTGGATGATAGACCATTTGGCTATCATCCAATAGTACTTCATGCAGACTTGCGGATATCAAAAACGCGCTGTGCCTTACCTTCAGAGCGTGGCAGACTCCCTTCAGGCAACACTTCGACATTTACGGTGATTCCGACCATGGTTTTAATCTGGCTTTTTAGCTGAGTTGCCAGCTGGTGCGCCATAATATCACTGCTATCTTTACGCATTTCGGTACGGATATGCAATGTATCCAGATGGCCTTGTTTACAAATCTGGATCTGATAGTTCGGAATCAGTTGCTGGATCTGTAAAATCTGCTCTTCAATCTGCGACGGAAACACATTCACTCCACGGATAATCATCATGTCATCACTGCGGCCAACAATCTTGTCCATACGGCGCATGGTACGTGCCGTGCCAGGCAATAAACGGGTCAGATCACGGGTACGGTAACGGATCACCGGCATACCTTCTTTGGTAATGGTGGTGAAGACCAGCTCACCGAGTTCGCCATCGGGCAGCACTTCACCGGTTTCAGGATGGATAATTTCCGGATAAAAATGATCTTCCCAAATGGTTGGGCCATCTTTGGATTCCAGACATTCCATGGCGACGCCCGGGCCCATCACTTCTGACAGGCCATAAATATCCAAGGCATCAATACCCAGACGCTCTTCAATTTCCTTGCGCATTTCATTGGTCCATGGTTCTGCACCAAATACACCGGTTTTAATCGAACAGTTTTTGGCTGTGCCAAATTTCTTTTCCAGCGCTTCAATAATATTCAGACAATAAGATGGTGTAACCATCAGTGCTGTCGGTTTAAAGTCATGGATTAGTTGCGCCTGTTTATCGGTTTGTCCGCCAGACATTGGGATCACGGTTGCACCCAAACGCTCAACGCCATAATGCGCACCTAGACCGCCCGTAAACAGACCATAACCATAAGACACCTGAATGATATCTTTACTGCTCAAGCCGGCTGCACGTAATGAACGCGCCACCACGTCTGACCAGACATTAATATCATTTTGGGTATAACCAACTACGGTCGGCTGACCAGTGGTGCCAGAAGAGGCGTGCACACGTACAATCTGTTCCTGTGGTACAGCGAACATGCCAAACGGATAGTTATCGCGTAAATCCTGTTTGGTGGTAAACGGGAATTTGGCCAGGTCTTCCAGAGAATTAAAATCATCCGGATGCACACCCGCATCATCAAATTTCTTTTTATAAACAGGGCTATTCTGATAGGCATGCTGCAGGGTCTTTTTCATCCGCTGTAGCTGGACACTGCGTAACTCATCAACCGATACTTTTTCAATTTTTTCCATTGCATTGTTATTCATATTCTTACTCCTGACGCAGTCTTCCTGACCACGGTTTAATTCATTGATTGAATGATGTGTTTAATCCATATTTTCTAAAACCAGTGCAACACCTTGACCGACACCGACACACATGGTGCACAGTGCATATTTTCCTTGACGGCGTTTCAGTTCATGCATAGCGGTAATCACCAGACGGGTACCACTCATACCCAGTGGATGACCCAAAGCGATAGCACCGCCATTCGGGTTGATTCTGGAATCATCGTCTTGCAAGCCAAGTTCACGAATCACGGCCAGCGACTGTGCTGCGAATGCTTCATTCAGCTCAATCACATCCATCTGTTCCAGACTCAGGCCAGTCTGTTTCAGCACTTTATGTACTGCTGGCACCGGGCCAATACCCATATATTTAGCTTCAACACCGGCGCTGGCCATCCCGATCACTTTGGCTTTCGGGCTCAAACCATACTGCTCGGCAAACTGCTGATTGCCCAGCAATACGCAAGCTGCACCGTCATTGACACCCGAAGCATTGCCGGCAGTGACTGAACCGCCTTCTTTACGAAATGGGGTTTTTAAGGCTGCCAGATTGTCCAGCGTCGTCTCTACACGCGGGTGCTCATCTTGGGAAATAGTGAGGGTGGTTTTCTTCGGACCTTTGACCTCTACCGGCAGAATTTCTTCGGCAAAAATACCCTTCTGCTGCGCTACTGCAGTTTTCTGCTGGCTGTGATAGGCAAACAGATCCTGGTCTGCACGGCTGATCTGATATTTTTCAGCGACGTTTTCGGCCGTTTCCGGCATGCTGTCGACGCCAAACTGCGCTTTAAATTTTGGGTTGATAAAACGCCAGCCAATCGTCGTGTCATAAATTTCAGGGGTCCGGCTAAAGGCAGTCGTAGGTTTGGATTGCACAAAAGGCGCACGGCTCATGGATTCTACACCACCGGCCAAAATAAACTGTGCTTCACCCGATTTGATGGCACGTGCGGCAAGTCCAATCGCATCCAGACCTGAGGCACATAAACGGTTTACGGTGAGTGCTGGAACAGATTCAGGCAACCCTGCGAGTAAAGCAGCCATACGCGCCACGTTACGGTTATCTTCACCGGCCTGATTGGCACAGCCCAAGATCACTTCATCCAGTTCTGCCCATGGCAAGGTAGGATGCTGATCTTTCAAATATTGAATCGGTAGCGCTGCCAGATCATCGGCACGAATGCTGCTCAGTCCACCAGCATAGCGTCCGATCGGGGTGCGAATTCCATCAAAAATATAAACCTGTTCCATGATTCTTCCTTTTAGCCAGCAACACGTAATGGTTGCTGCTGAGTTTCCTGTGCATGTCCCTGCACCGCTTTCTTTGCTAAATATATACTAGTTCTATAGCGATCTTCACCATAAATACGATACATATTTTCTAAAATTTGTAAAATTGTGTAATATCCGATTCTGTCTGCCCACTCAAATGGACCACAAGGATAATTCACACCATATTTCATAGCAGAATCAATATCTTGCTCTGATGCAATAGCATGCAATACTGCTTCACAGGCTTCATTCACCAACATGGCAATACTACGTATAACATAAAGACCTGGATGATCCTTAGACCAAATAGGTATCATATCCATACCTATAAGGAATAGCTCCACTGCCTGGCGCTGTTCAGCACTACACGCCGGTGATGCAACGACTGGAATAGCCTGGGCATTTTCCCAATCTGCATGCCAGTCCATCAACACCACGGGGTCATGCTGATAAGCCAGTTCAACCGACTCGCCGAGCGATAATCGCAGGGAAAGATCACCAATCAGGATTTCATTCTGTTCTGCCGCCTGAAAACTCAGCTCTACATGAGAGGCCTGTTTTAAACGTTCAATCAGGGCTAAGGAATGTAGCCATTCACCTTTTACCGTGACTTTGAGCTTATTCAGCGACTTGGCATAACACACTGGCAATTCATATACAGGCGCAGGCTTGGACTGCGTGTAATCATAAAAACCCTGACCGGACTTACGACCATAACAGCCGGCATCGACCAGTTCTTTTTGAATCAAGGATGGGCGGTAGCGTGGCTCATAGAAAAATTCCTGATAGACACTTTGCGTGACCGAGAAATTCACATCCTGCCCAATCAAGTCTGTGAGTTCACATGGTCCCATGGCAAAACGGCCACATTCGCGCATGATGTAATCGAGCTGTTCCGGGGTGGTGGCATTTTCCTGCAAGGCGCGAAAGGCTTCGGCATAATACGGTCGCGCGACACGATTCACGATAAAACCGGGGGTCGATTTGGCCCGTACCGGAACCTTGTTCCAGTCCTTCATCAATTCAAATACCGCATCGGCAATGGCTGCTGAAGTTTTCAGTCCGCGGATAATCTCGACCAGCTTCATGACTGGTGCCGGATTAAAGAAATGCAGCCCAATCACCCGTTCCGGATTCGGAATCGCCGAGGCAATTGCAGTAATGGAAATCGAGGAAGTATTGGAAGCAAAAATTGTCTGTTCCGGGCAAATGGCAGCCAGTTGTTGAAACAGGTTTTGTTTCACTTCTTTCTTCTCGACAATGGCTTCAATAATCAAGCCCGCATCAGCAAGCTGCTGAATATCCTCTGCCACGATCAGATTGGCGAAGGTACTCTCCAGCAATTGCTGGGTCATTTTGCCATTCTGTACCCGCTTGCCAAGCTGCGCCTTTAAAGCAGTCAAGGCACTCTGAACTTTGCTGCGATCGAGGTCAAACACATAGGTCGGATGCCCGTGCATGGCGGCCAGTTGCGCAATACCAATTCCCATGGTTCCCGCACCCACCACAGCAACTTTGACGTGTTCCAAATTGATCTGCTGCATGATTTAGCATCCTTTATATTCAGGTGTACGTTTTTGCATAAAGGCTTGTACACCTTCTTTATAATCGCTTGAACGTCCAGCCAGACGTTGCAGGTCACGCTCCAGAATGAGCTGCTGATCCAGATTATTGTCGGCTGCGGCATGAATGGCTTTTTTGATTAGTGACAGGCCATAAGTCGGCTGCTTGGCCAAATGCTCGGCCAGTTTTTTCGCTTCCACTTGCAGTTGCTCATCTTCAACCACCTGCCAGATCATGCCCAGTTGTGCTGCGCGCTCAGCCGGAATTTTATCGCCGAGCATCGCTAAGCCCATCGCCTGGGCACGCCCGACCAGACGCGGCAAGAACCAGGTGCCGCCTGAATCTGGTACTAAACCTAGACGACAAAAGGCCTGAATAAAGGAAGCCGATTTTGCAGCAACTACAATGTCACAGGCCAGTGCAATATTGGCACCGGCCCCTGCCGCCACACCATTCACCGCACAAATCACCGGTTTTGGCATTTCAGTAATCAGTTTGATTAAAGGGTTGTAGTATTTTTCAATTGACAGGCCTAAGTCCGGTGCATCAGCATTCGGATCGACCACACGATCATTTAGATCCTGGCCGGCACAGAAACCACGGCCTTCAGCTGAAATCACCACGGCACGAATCTGGCTGTCTTTGGCCCAGGCCTTGATGACCTTGGAGACTTCCTGATGCATGGTTTCATTAAAGCTGTTGAGCTGTTTCGGACGGTTAAAGGTCAGGTAGCCCACTGCATTTTTTTCTTCGACAATAATTGTTTGATATTCCATTACACACCTCTAAATTCTGGTTTTCTTTTTTGTAAAAATGCATTGATGCCTTCTTGGCGATCTTGGGTCGCCGCCAGCCAGACAAAATGCTGACGTTCCAATTTCAGTCCCTGACTTAATGTCACTTCATGAATCGACTTTAAAGATTGCTTGATGGCGCGAATGGCCAGCGGTGCCTGCTTGGCAATTTTTTCTGCCAGTTCCAGTGCGTATTGCACGGTCAATCCTGTCGGACAAATCTGGCTGCTCATGCCATGTTGCAATGCGGCTTGTGCTGAAATCATTTCACCGGTCATGGCCCAGCGCATCGTCAATTGCTGACCGACCAGACGGGCAAGGCGCTGTGTTCCACCGGCGCCCGGCAACATGCCTAAACCAATTTCAGGCAAGGCAAACTGGGCATTGTCGCCAGTTAAAATCATGTCACCATGTAGAGCCAGTTCAAACCCTGCACCAAAGGCATAACCATTCACCGCCATGATTAAAGGTTTGGAAAATTCATCAATTTTTTTCCACAGCAGTGGCCGCTGATCCTGCTGGATGCTGACCACATCTAACTGCGCCAATTCATTTAAATCAGCACCGGCAGCAAAGCATTGCGTATTTCCGGTAATGACCACGGCTTTCACAGCAGCATCTGTTTCCAGGTTCTGCAAACAGGCTGCAATACCTTGCAAGGTCGCATTATTTAGGGCATTGCGCTTTTCCGGGCGATTCAGCTCAATCAGGACTACGCCGGGTTTTGGTGAGCTGGTTTTAATGTAAGTCATCCTTGAACTCCTGCTGTGCTCAGTGCTGTAAATTCAGCTGTTATTCATCAAAACTGAGTCGGACATTGGCTGTGGTTGGACGTGCCTGACAACTGAGCACATAGCCTTTCTGGATTTCATCTTCTTCCAGACTGTAATTCACCGCCATTTCAACCTGGCCCTCTAACACCTTACATTTACAGGTGGCACAAACACCGCCCTTACAGGCATAAGGCAGATCGGCTCCGGCACGTAGCGCAGCATCTAAAATACTGTCATCCTGTTTGGAGACTTCAACAATCAGCTCGCGACCATCGAGGATAATATTGACACGTTCTTCACTGCGGCTTTCCATCTGCTGTGCGGTTGCTCGTGGTGCAGTACCGGTATTAAAACGTTCGGTATGAATTTTGCTGCGCTGAATGCCCCAAGTCGGTAATACAGTTTCCACCGCTGCCATCATTTCTTCCGGACCACAGGCAAAACAGTGATCGGCTTCAGCAGAAATCAGATTGGCCTGAAACAGCTGCTGCAATTTATCTGCGTTGATACGCCCGTTAAAAATCTCGCTATCATTCAATTCACGGGAAAAAATATTCACCAATTGCAGACGCTCTTTAAAACGATCTTTCAGATCCATAATCTGTTCAGAAAACATGGTCTGCTTCCAGGAACGGTTGCCATATACCAAGGTAAATGTGGCTTCTGCTTGACGGTTCAGCACCGACTTTACAATCGACAAGATTGGCGTAATGCCACTGCCTGCTGCAAAGCCTAGATAATTCTGGCCACCGGCCTTAGCTGCTTTTTGAAAGAACACCCCTTGCGGTGGCATCACTTCTAAAACATCGCCTGCTTTCAAATGATCATTGGCCCAAGTCGAGAACTGACCCTGATCAATTTTTTTAATCGCAATACTCATATCTTCCTGAGTATCACTGCAGATTGAGTAACAGCGGCGCAGCTCGCCGTCATCGCTTAAATGGCGGATGGTGAGATGCTGACCTGGCTGATATTGAAAAGCATCCAACTGCTCAGGCGCGAGATCAAAAGCAATACAGATTGCCTGCTCGGTTTGTGGCTGAATCGATTTAATGGTTAATGGTATAAATTGGCTCATGGCAAAATCCTTCTTTTAGGTGGCGGTGTTCAGGCTTGTTATTGGTTTACCCTGCCCACCGCGCAATCGTTACAATTAAATACATTTGAAATAGTCAAAAGTTTCTAAGCAGTCCCGACATTGATATAAAGCTTTACAGGCGGTCGAACCGAATTCACTCAATAATTTGCTGTTGTTACTTAAGCACTGTGGACAGGTGATGCCATCGGTCAATGCCACATGCGTACCACAGCTATGTGACTGGCCTTGCGGCGGTGCAATACCATACTGCTGTAATTTGTGTTTGCCCGATTCACTCATCCAGTCCGTGGTCCAGGCTTCAGACAGATCCACAATGACTTTGACTGGCGTCAAACCATTGGCCTCAAAAGCCTGGGTAATTTCTGCTTTTAATAAATCCGTGGCCGGACAGCCGCTATAGGTCGGTGTGAGTCGCACCACAATTTCATCCTGCTGATTCAGCTCGACGCCACGAATCATGCCCAGATCAATCACCGATAGTACTGGAATCTCTGGATCAGAAACCTGCTGCAAAACGTCCCAACATTGATCTTCTACGTGTCGAATCAGATTCATGCGACTCACTCCCTGTGATTGTGCCGAATTACCAGTTCATGTTTGGATATGAGCGCTGCATGTATTGCAGTTCAGCCAAAACAAAACCGAGATGTTCTGTATGTAAACCCTGTTTAGCCCCACTGCGATAAGCGCCTAGCTCTGGCAGGCTTAATTCAAATCGCGCTAACTCGGATGTAATGGTCTCCAGCCACTGGGCTTTTAAATGTTCAATCTCTGGAATGACACCGCTCTCAACCAGCTGTCTTTCATCAGCCGTCAGGACAAAAAGCTCTTCGGTAAAACGCCATAACTGGTTTAAACCTTGCTGGGTTTTGTCATGCGCTTCTGCGGTACCTAAACTTAAGCGTTCCATCCAGGTAGTGGAAAAACGCTGGTGATATTTCACTTCTTTGAGTGATTTCACTGCAAAAGCAGCTAGTTCAGTATGCTGACTTTGACTTAAGGCGCTAAACAATAAAGCATGGTAGTGATCCATCAACCACTGGCGCACCAAAGTCTGGGCAAAATCACCATTCGGCTGTTCGCACAGCAGCAAATTACGGTATTCACGCTCGGTGCGGAAATAAGCCAGCTTGTCTTCATCACGACCCTGTCCTTCCACTTCCCCCGCCAGACTGAGTGCAGTACGTGCCTGACCCAATAAATCCAGTCCGATATTGGCCAAGGCAATATCCAGCTCCAGTTCAGGTGCATGACCACACCACTCTGCCAAACGATGTGACAGGATCAGTTGACTGTCACCCACATGTAAAAGAAATTCTGCCAATACTTGATTTGTCATAATCTTCACCTTTCCCTTTACATGTGCTCGATGCCAGCTGGAATGTTATAAAAGGTTGGATGGCGATAAACCTTGTCCAAAGCCGGTTCAAAAAATTCTGCTTTTTCATCTGGCTGTGAAGAGGTAATCAGTTCAGATTTCACCACCCAGATACTGATCCCTTCATTGCGGCGGGTATATACATCGCGGGCATTTTGTAGTGCGATTTCCTCATCCGGTGCACGCAGGCTGCCGACATGACGGTGACTCAGACCCTGTTTACTACGCACAAACACTTCATAAAGTGACCAGTTATTTTTGTTATTCATGAGCAAATTTCCTTATATTGATCAAACTATTTTTAAGCAACTTTTTGTGCTGCTGACTGTTGCTGCTGTTTTTGAGCATAGACGGCTGCGGAATCACGTACCCACTTGCCGCCTTCCCAGGCTTTTCGGCGTGCTTCGATACGCTCATGGTTACAAGGTCCCTTGCCTGCAAGAATCGCAAAGAACTCATCCCAATTGATTTCACCAAATTCGTAATGTCCGGTAGCTTCATTGAATTTGAGGTCTGGATCTGGAACGGTTAAACCTAGCTGTAAGACTTGCGACACGGTGTTATCGACAAATTTCTGACGTAGCTCATCGTTGCTGAATAATTTAATTTTCCACTGCATACTTTGTGCACTGTTCGGTGAATTATCGTCACTTGGACCAAACATCATCAGTGCCGGCCACCAGAAACGGTTCACTGCATCCTGTGCCATCTGCTTTTGTTCCGGCGTACCATTGGCCAATTCCATCATGGCTTCAAAGCCCTGACGCTGATGGAAACTTTCTTCTTTACACACACGCACCATAGCGCGGGCATAAGGACCATAAGACGTACGGCACAGCGCAACCTGATTGACAATTGCCGCACCATCCACCAGCCAGCCAATCGCGGCAACATCGGCCCAGCTCAGGGTTGGATAGTTAAAAATTGAAGAATATTTCATGCGACCGGCAATCAGTTTATCCATCATGTCGTCACGATCCGCACCCAAGGTTTCTGCAGCGCTGTACAGATACAAAGCATGACCGGCTTCATCCTGGACTTTTGCCATCAGCACGGCTTTACGTTTCAAGGTCGGTGCACGGGTAATCCAGTTGCCTTCCGGTAACATGCCCACCACTTCAGAGTGCGCGTGCTGACCGATCTGACGAATCAAAGTCTTACGATAAGCATCTGGCATCCAGTCCTTCGGCTCTATGGAAATATCCTTTTCAATCTTTTGATCAAAGATTTGTTGTTGATTATTCATTGTTCCCTCACTTATCCCAAGTGTTGATATATTCAAATTAAAACGATACGTAATTAAAATCAATATATATTTATTTGTATCATTTAATTTTTACCCCTTATTTTTTATAAATATATGTTTTATATCATTTAATATTTTTTATTTTATTATTACTCATTTTTAAATACAGATTTATGATTGACATTTTCAATTTTTCAACACAAATTATGAAACATCAAAATTAAAAATACTTCTCAAAACGTATCATAAATGGAGTTTTTACAATGTTAGAGTTAGACAGCAGCTCAAGCACAATGGATTATCAAGATACTGAATCAATTAATAATCCCATTACTATCAAAAGCTTAGCTTCACTGGTGTACGGCCATGAATACACAGCGCAAGCCGATTTACGTACGGTTTATCATGCCATTAGTGGTGAAGCGGTTTATCAGGTCGGCAGTCAGGGCATCAATACCCAAGCCGTGGTGAAGTATGCCAAACAAAAAGGCGCGACTATTGCCACATGGACCTTCCATCAACGTGCCAATGCACTGAAGCAAGTGGCACAGTATTTGATGGAGCGCAAAGAAGACTTTTATGAGCTTGCCAAGGCGACCGGCTGTACCCGTAAAGATGCCTGGATTGATATTGAAGGCGGGATTGGAACCTTATATGCCTATTCAAGTTTGGTACGTCGTGAATTGAGTGATGAAACCGCATGGGTTGAAGATGCCTGGATTCCTCTTTCTAAGCAAGGTAGCTTTGGCGCGAAGCATATTCTGACGCCTAAAGCCGGTGTCGCCGTTCATATCAATGCCTTTAACTTTCCGATCTGGGGCATGCTGGAGAAAATCGCACCGACACTGCTGGCAGGCGTACCCTGTATTGTCAAACCGGCGACCGAAGGTGCCGAGCTGACCCATGCCGTGGTCAAAGCCATTCATGAAAGCGGTTTCTTGCCAGAAGGTTCACTGCAGCTCATTTGTGGACAGATCTATGATTTATTTGATCATTTAAATCCTCAAGATACGGTCACTTTTACCGGTTCTGCTTCAACCGGGCAAAAACTCCGTTCGCATCCACATTTAAATGCCTACTCGATTCCATTTACCATGGAAGCAGACTCGGTCAACAGTGCGATTTTGACCGAGCAGGCCAATGATGAAACGATTGATTTATTTGTCCGTGAAGTTTTCCGTGAAATGACCTCTAAAGCCGGACAAAAATGTACCGCAATTCGTCGTGCGTTCATTCCGGCTGAACTTTTGGACACCGTACAGAGTCGCCTAATTGAAAAACTGAAAAAAGTCGTTGTGGGTGATCCGGCTCAGGAAGGCGTGACAATGGGTGCTTTGGCCAGCGTCAAACAGAAACACGATGTTGCTGCAAAAGTTGAACAGCTGAGTCAAGATGCAGAGATTATATTCGGTAGTCACTTGCGTCAGGACTTTAAGATTCAAGTACAAAATACTGAGAAGTCTGCATGTTATCCACCAACAGTCTTGGTCTGCAAAGCACCGGCTCAGGCAAAAAATATTCATAAAATTGAAGCCTTTGGACCTGTAGTCACTTTAATGCCATATACTGACCTGGCTCAGCTGGCTGACTTGGTGGCACGTGGCGAAGGTAGTCTGGTAGCATCCATCGTACGCAATACCGATGAAAATATTGAACAACTGCTCAGCAAAATTGCGCCATGGCATGGCCGTGTCCATATTCTGGATGCTGAAAGTGCCAAAGAAAGTACCGGACATGGCTCGCCACTACCTTTGCTGGTGCATGGCGGACCGGGACGTGCCGGTGGCGGTGAGGAGCTCGGTGGCTTACGTGCAGTGAAACATTATATGCAACGGACTGCAATTCAAGGTTCCCCGAATGCCATGACCCAAGTCGGTCATAGCTGGACGGCTGGTGCTCAGGTCTTTGAAGACCGTGTGCATCCATTCAAAAAATCATTTGATGAATTGCGTATCGGTGAGCGTTTACTGACTGCACGACGTAGCGTGACCGAAGCCGATCTGGTGAATTTCGGCTGCCTGAGCGGTGATCACTTTTATGCGCATATGGACAAAATTGCTGCGGCAGAATCACTGTTTGGTGAGCGCGTGGCCCATGGTTACTTTGTGGTATCTGCCGCGGCCGGTTTATTCGTCGAGGCTGCTCCAGGCCCGGTCATTGCCAACTATGGCATGGACAACTTGCGCTTTGTAGAGCCGGTGAAAATTGGCGATACCATTCAGGTAGAACTGACCTGTAAGCAGAAAACTCCAAAAGCACTGCGCGATCCGGCACAGAAACCACATGGTGTCGTGGTCTGGGATATTAAAGTCAAAAATCAGCGCAATGAACTGGTCGCAACCTATGATATTTTGACCCTGGTTGAGCGTGGCTAAACATTTAAACTCAAAAAAGGAATCATTATGATTCCTTTTTTTTTGATTCAAATATTATTTGTATCTATTCTTAAAAAACAGATTGACGTCAATCCAATTAAACTTTAGATTGATCAAACACGATACAAAATAAAAATAATATATAAATTAAAAGTATCAAATAAATATCTCAAACGATCAGCACAGGATGTTGCATGATGAATGATAAATCGCTAGACATAGACATGGTTGAAAGGACGATTCAACCGCCCAATCAAAGTTTTGAGCCTACACCGACAGAAACGGCCGTGCCGCTGTCTGAACAGATTGAACCACCACCGGAAAGCAGCACCTATCAATGGTATGTGGTGGTCATTTGTATGGTGGCTTACATTCTGTCATTTGTAGACCGTCAAATTTTATCCTTAATGATTGAACCGATTAAAGCCGATTTAATGCTAAGCGATACCCAGTTCAGCCTGTTACAAGGCCTGGCCTTCTCTCTGTTTTATGCGATTATGGGTCTGCCCATTGCCGCGCTGGCGGATCGAAAGTCCCGGATTAAAATTATTGCGACCGGGATTGCATTCTGGAGCCTCGCTACAGCGGCCTGTGGTCTCAGTAAAAACTTTATTCAAATGTTTATTGCACGTTTGAGTGTGGGTGCCGGTGAAGCTGCGCTTTCCCCTGCCTTTTATTCAATCGTTGCCGATTTATTTCCCAAAGATAAATTAGGCCGTGCACTCGGGGTATATGCGATTGGTGCCTTTATTGGTTCGGGTTTAGCTTTCCTGATTGGCGGCTATGTGATTGGCCTGCTAAAAGATGTCAGCTTCGTGGCTTTACCGCTCATTGGTGAAGTAAAAACCTGGCAACTTACCTTTATGATTGTGGGTCTACCAGGCGTATTGCTGGCCCTGCTGATGGTTTTGACGGTGCGTGAGCCTGCACGTAAGGGCATGAAAGTCGGTCAGGATGGTCAGGTCATTAAAGCCTCTTTCAAAAATTCGATCGGTTTTATCAAGACACATAAAAAGACCTTTTTCTGTCATTTTATCGGCTTTTCTTTTTACACCATGATGCTGTATTCGCTGCTGGGCTGGGCACCTGCCTATTACATGCGTAATTTCGGTCTGGATGCGAGTCAAACCGGTTATATCCTTGGGACGATTATTTTAGTGGCAAATACCTCTGGTGCCCTGTTCTGTGGCTGGCTGATCGACTTCTTTTCAAAGCGTGGCTATAGCGATGCTGCAATTCGTACCGGTGCCATTGGCTGTGCGGCGCTGATTATTCCGAGTGTGCTGTTTACTCAGGTCGATAATATGCAGCTTTCATTTGCGCTGATTTTTGTGGCGATGTTCTTCTCCACTTTCCCGATTCCTGCATCCGCTGCTGCTACGCAAATGCTGACACCAAACCAGTTACGAGCCCAGGTCTCTGCCAAGTTTCTGCTAATTTCAAATCTGATTGCCTTAGGCATCGGAACCACCGCAGTGGCGTTGATCACGGATAAATATTTTCAGAACACGATGATGGTTGGTAATTCTATTTCGATCGTCAATGCCATTGCCGGAGTGATTGGCTTCTTCTTGTTGTATAAGGGCTGTCAGTATTATCGTGAGAGTATGAAAGTCGAAAAACTGGCTGACTAAAATAGCTGGATATGAATCAGCCATCTTAAGCTTCACTGTGAAAGGCCTTTAATCCACATTAAAGGCCTTTTTTATATCCATTCCACAAGCTCAATTTTCAAGTTCTCAAATTTCAATTCTCCCTCCAACCTAGACAGGCTGGCTAAAAAAACGTATAACACCGTTTTAAATTTACAGGTGTGCACCGTTGAAACTTGTGCTTGCTCCCATGGAAGGCTTAACCGATCCGATTATGCGTGATGTGCTGACATCCGTAGGTAGCTTTGACTGGTGCGTGACCGAGTTTATCCGTGTCACCGACTCTATCCTGCCCGATCATGTTTATCACAGTTACTGCCCGGAACTGTTAAATGATGGCAAGACGGCGGCGGGTACGCCGGTACATGTGCAGTTTCTGGGAAATAATCCGGAAATGCTGGCAGCAAATGCAGCCAAAGTTGCCGCAATGGGCGCACCGGCGATTGACCTGAATTTTGGTTGTCCTGCGAAAACCGTGAACCGTCATCGCGGCGGTTCCGTTTTACTGGATGAACCCGAAGTGGTACATGAGTTAGTCAAAGCCGTGCGAGATGCAGTACCGGCGCATATTCCGGTATCTGCGAAAATGCGTCTGGGTTATATGGATCGCAACTTTATGCTGGACAATGCCCATGCTATTGAAGATGCGGGAGCGTCTTGGGTCACCGTTCATGCGCGCACCAAAGCCGATGGCTATACCCCGCCTGCATTTTGGGACCAGTTACAACCGATCCGTGAAGCATTGAAAATTAATGTGATTGCCAATGGTGAAATCTGGAACAATGCCGATGCCAAACAGTGCCGTCTAGAATCTGGCTGCGAAGACCTGATGATTGGCCGTGGTGCAGTGACCACACCCGACCTGACCCAATGTATCCGCCAAAATTCGGATGCACCTTTGATGAACTGGAATGAACTGCTGGAACTGCAAATTCGCTTTATCAATGGTCCCGCCAAAACTGAAATTGGCATGGTCGGTCGTTACAAACAATGGCTGGGCATGATGTCGAAACATTATCCTGAAGCCAAAGCCTTATGGGATGAAGTAAAGCGGATTAAAGTTCTTGCCGAGATTACCGAAAAACTGAAAGCTTCAACTATGTAAATGCAAAATCCTTTGAATGATTCAAAGGATTTTTTTGATTCTATAAATCATTTTAAGGCTGCTTATGCTGTTTTAAGCTTTCTACATGTTTCCGATTGGTTTTCCAGAATTTTTCTAAAAGCTGTTTTTCTAAATGCAGTTGTATCCGTTTTAATTTTGTTTCAGAAATCATCTGTTGATCAAAACTTTTCACATAATCGGTCCAAGCTGCACCGCGAAATACCTCATTCGGCATTGGTGTTTTAAATACCGCATCCGGCATAAATACAATCACGGAATGCAAAAGATCTGGCTCCACAATATCAGTCAGTAATTGTTCCAGAACTTTGATGTGTTTATAGTTTTGATGAATCGGATTTTGAAATGTATAACTGTTTTTATAAATTTTCTGGGTCCATTGTTTCTGACGCGCGCTTGCAAAAATCCAGCCCTTATAGTTTTTGGTTTCAATCACAAAGATGCCATAAGGACTTAATAGCAGATGATCGATTTGTGTGGTGGCACCTGCTCCATCTGGAAGGGTCAAATCATTCAGCAGAATGTATTCAGGGTCTTTTAAATACAGTTTGACATGGGTACTGACCGTGAACTCACCTAACTTTTCTTAAAAATGGCTTAAATAATTTAAAAACAATCACGCCAAAGAACAGCAGAAAAATCCACCATACACTGAACCAGAGCGGACTTAATATCTGTAATATAGAATGTTCCATATTCTAATTTTCATTTATTTTAAGACTTCGATCTTAATGCGTTCGCTCAATATTTAACAGAATTTCTTTTTTATCCAAACCACCGGCGAAGCCCACCAGCTTACCACTGCTGCCAATCACCCGGTGACAGGGTGCAATAATCGAAATCGGGTTTTTCCCGTTGGCTGCACCCACGGCACGCACTGCTTTAACATTACCTACCTGCTCGGCAATATCGCGATAGCTTCGGGTCTGGCCATAAGGAATATTCAGCAGAGCCTGCCAGACTTTTTTCTGAAAATCGGTTCCGGCAAAGTCCAAAGGCAAGTCAAAAACATTGCGCTGACCAGCAAAATACTCCTGAAGCTGGCGTCTGGTTTCAATCAATAGCGGATGCTGCAGATCTTCCACCAAGGTCGCCAGTTTCACCCGATTCGGCTGTTCACAATCCCAAAGCACAGCTACCAGTGCGGTGTCATTCGCGACCAGTCGTAACTGACCGACTGGAGAATCCATATAGAGATAACTTAAGTTCATGCTTACACCCTGTCCCGGATCAGCGGAGTTTATTTTCTATTTTAACTCAGTTCACCGAGATAGGCTGAAACAAATTATGAAGAAGATACTTTCATCAGCACCAGACCGGAAATAATCAATACTGCAGCCAGCATACGCATGGCCGATGTCGGCTCACCCAGAACTAAAATCCCGATCAGAAATGAACCCACAGCCCCGATTCCGGTCCAGATCACGTAAGCTGTGCCTAATGGCAAAGTACGCATGGCATAGGCCAGTAAGGCAAAGCTGAGAATCATAAAGAAAATGGTGATGATACTTGGCGTTAATCGGGTAAATCCTTCGGACAATTTCATGGAATATGCCCAAACGATTTCAAAAACACCTGCGAATATAAGTGCAATCCAGGCCATGCAGCCCTCCTCTTTTATCTAAGAATCAGGCCGTCCTGACGATTTTTCCTGTGCATTTCAGCATGAAATAGACAAGGGAGGTCGTTCCTCCTACCTATAAAAAATTTTATAAAACCAGATTACGCACACCTGATTATTTTTACAAAACATGACTCTTAGAGATGCAACTTAACCTGATCTTACTCAAATCTTCAAGACATTTGTCGCTGCTGTTATTATGGTAGATATTCAAAATGATCATTCAGAAATACCCCCTATGATCAGGCAAATTCAGCAACAACAATTTCACAAAAATAAGTGCAGCATATCAAGTTATACACATCCATTAAATTTAAATAACGAGCAAAGAGATTACACAATGAAATACAATTTTAAGACCTATTGATCACTTTTTATTTAACATGATTATGAACCTGTGATGAATAAACGACCCCTAAACAAGAGGGGTTGTAAGGTATAAAAAGAACCAGATTTGAGCTCTTTTTATACAAATTTCGTCTAAGGCATAATCAATCTGGCTACAAATGATTACATTTTACACAACATATCCATATGGTTACCCACATGGATATCTACACACTTATCCATAAAGTTATCCACATATTTATGTGCATACTACTTTTTAGCGATTAGAGTTGAACCTGACCGACTTTGGCTAATTCTGCACGCATTTCATCAATTACAGCTTTATAATCCGGCTTGCCAAAAATAGCAGATCCAGCGACAAACATATCCGCCCCCGCTTCGGCAATTGCACGAATATTGCTTGGAGTAACACCGCCATCGACTTCCAGCTGAATATCACGCCCTGAAGCATCGATCAGTTTACGGGCCTGACGCAGTTTATCCAAAGTCATCGGAATGAATTTCTGTCCACCAAAACCCGGGTTTACACTCATCAACAGAATTTGATCTACTTTATCTAATACATAATCCAGATAATGCAGCGGTGTGGCCGGGTTAAAGACTAAACCGGCTTTTGCACCACCCGATTTGATCAACTGTAAAGAACGGTCAATATGGTCAGATGCTTCCGGGTGGAAGGTAATGATATCGGCACCTGCTTCAAGGAAATCCCCGATCATACGATCTACCGGTTTCACCATCAAATGCACATCAATCGGGGCTTTGATCCCATAGTTTTTCAATGCCTTACAAACGCCTGCACCAAAAGTTAGATTCGGTACATAATGATTATCCATCACATCAAAATGAACAACATCTGCCCCTGCTGCCAAGACGTTCTCGACTTCTTCACCTAATCGGGCGAAATCGGCAGATAAAATTGAAGGTGCAATTAAATATGGCTTGGACATGGGAGAACCTGGCTAGCTAAAATTGGATTTTTCTCATTATAACAAATCCAGTCCGGCTACTGTGACCTTGATGTTGCAAGAATAAAACGCTGTGTAACGCTTTAAGGCTTATGAATGCCTTTCAATTTGGTTTAAAGTCCTGACAAGGATAAAAAGTTTAGAGGAGTAAGAATGCAAAGTACCGCCCAGATCCAGACTCAACAGGCGCAGCGCCTTGCCAAACGCCTGGCCAATCACTGGAAGCATAAGTTTACCATCGAAGAAACAGACCAGCAGTTCCTGATTCATTTTCCGAGTGCAGAGCTGATGTTAGTTCCTCAGACTGAACACTTGCTGGTGACCATCCAAAGTAGCGATGAATCTACCGATTTCGATAAACTGGAAAATGTGGTTCTGGATCATCTGATCCGCATGGGACAGGAAGATTTAACAGCCGACTGGCAAAGATAAGCGATAAAAAGCCCCTGTTATTCAGTAATGCCAGTCAGTTAAGGAATTGACTGACATTTTCTTTTTCAAATTCATGATTATATCTGATAGATAGAAAAGTCATCCGCAACTGTTTGAGGCATGAGGTGTATTGCACCGCAAGATTTAAAAATGATTGTTTCTGCGACAAGCTTACTAGTCGATGGTGGCTGACGAGTTTTGCGGTGAGGAGTGTTGCTCCGCAAGATGCCTTCCTTGCGAAGCTTCGCTTCTCATTTGGGCGAAACCAAAGTAACAAATAATTTACAAGAATTTGATTTATAAAATTAATACTCCGCTGTGAGTGACTAAAAAATTAAAGAGTCTATTTCTAAACTCCTTAACTGATCAACATTACTGTTATTCAGGGCTTTTTTGTGCCAGCAGTTTTGAGTTTAAGGCTGAAGCTGTACCGCATGAAACTGTAGATGGTCATCCATAAAACTTTGAATAAAGTAATAGCCATGATCATAACCCTGATGTTCACGCAAGGTCAGCGACTGGTTCACGGCATCACAGGCCTGCTGGAACAGCGCCGGATTCAGCTGGCTATAGAACTGGTCTGAAAAACCCTGATCAATCAGGATGTCAGCGAATAAAGCCCCTTTCTCTTTAACCAGTGCAGTCGCATCATGCTTGAGCCATTCTTCACGGTTTTCACCCAGATAATTCGAGAAAGCTTTGTCTCCCCAAGGACATTGGCTTGGTGCACAGATCGGTGCAAAAGCCGAAACTGAACTAAATTTTTCTGGATATTTAAAAGCCAGAGTCAATGCACCATGTCCGCCCATACTGTGACCGAATATGCCGATCTTGCCCGGCTGAATCACAAACTCTTCTGTGACCAGTGCATAGAGTTCATCGACGATGAAGCTTTCCATCTGATAATGTTCAGCCCACGGCGCTTCGGTGGCATTGATATAAAAACCTGCTCCCTGACCGATATCCCAGTGATCGCCTTCTGCCACAGCTTCACCGCGTGGCGATGTATCCGGTGTGATTAAAATCAGGCCCAATTGTGCTGCAAGACGCTGCGCATGTGCCTTAATCGCAAAGGTTTCCTCGGTACAGGTCAAGCCTGCCAGATAAAACAATGCCGGACAGCTATGACCTTCTAGGGCTTGAGGCGGCAGATAAATACCAAATTTGGTGGATGTTTTCAGTACTTTCGAATCAAAGCGATAAATCCGCTGTTCACCTTCAAAGCTTCTATTGTTCTGTACGAGTTCCATGGCATATTCCTTATGATTGCAGCATATCTGCTGATGACATTGATCTAAGGTGATTGTGTCATTGTACTGGTTTGCGGAAATAAACGTTGTTCCAGCTGTGGCAACATCAATTGCATATTCTTGCCAACCACCCATTGCGGCTCTGAAGGCTCGAAGCCTTGCGCTGATTCCCATTTTGCTACGGTATCTCTGGCCTGTTCGAACGCGGCTTGCAGACTGCTATTTTCACGCATCGCTTCATCAAAGAATGCACGGCCAAAATAGGTATAATCCGCTTCATTGGAGCAGCCAAAAGACTGACGGTCGGCTGCCGAAGCCGTAATCACCAGGGTATTGTCATTCTGCAGGGCCGAAGCAAAGCTGCCGGAAAAACAGGCCGAGATCACAATCACACGCCAGCGAATGCCTGCTGCATCCAGTGTTTCACGTAACCATTTTGGATCGACCTGGGCCAAATCTAGCGGCGCATTTTCCATTTCAAACACATTTGGCAGACCATGAGAGGTCATATATAAAAATAACACATCACTTTCACGGTTCATCTGCTGGCCCATACGGCGCAATGCCAGTTCCATACTGGTCTTGGAGGCAATCGGCAGGGTGGTACGTGTCGCCGGATGATTGACCAAAGCAATAGAACGGCCATAAGTGCCAAAACGGGTATCAAACTGCTCTTTAATCCGCTCAATTTCAGAATGAAATACATCCTGATAACTTGCGCCAGCCACGCCCATAAAATACCAGTGCGATTGGGCAAATTCACCGTATTCGATATTTTCCAGGGCTTTGTTCAGCAAAATTGGCTGCGCATAAAATGCATCTTCGGCAAAGCTCGGTGGAATTTCTTCGACTTTCCAGATCGGTTGATCTTTGACTGAAATTTGCCAGACCACCAGCGTAAACAGGGTCGCCAGCATAATCAGCGCACGCTCCCACCAAGGCCATTTTAATTCACGTGAAATTACCCAGACCACAGCCAGACTTTGCCAGACAAATAACATGACAAACAGGGTCGGAATATAGTCATAGAGGATATAAGGCAGATAGTCCAGATCACCCAGATATTGAATCAGGCACTGGAACAGCATGATATGGGTATCTAAAACCAACCATAACAATGCCGGCACCAGCATCAAACGCAGGTTATTGATCCGTTGCGACAGAAAGATACCCACAATCAGCGCAATAAAAGGCCAAAGTGCATAACTAATCAAACCTTGAGAGTTAAAATCTCCCATACGGCCTGAACTGAGCCAGCTAAATAGGCTGTTGGCACAACCACCCAGAATCCCCCAGAACACCAATTGCATGATCGATGGACGAACCAGTTGCAATGAACGCCGAGATCCCAGAAATAACCACATCCCGGCAATTTGGTTGCTCTTAAAATCGTGCCAAAAATTAATGGAGGGTTTAAAGTCGATCATAGAATTTCAAGGAGATCAGTGGCTCGCTAAGGTGCTGAATAAGTTTATGCTTGATAACGGTTTTATCAATGCCAATTGTTAAATATACAACAAATCCTTGCTTAATATTGAAACAATTATCTTATTCAGCTACAAGTTCATGCTGAAAATATGCATCAAAACGGCAGGCATCACCCTGCCATTGATGATGAGGTTCTTTTTCTGCCAAAAACACCGCCAGACGTGGACGTTTGACTACCACACGTTTGGCAATTTTTTGCGCCAATTCCAACAGGTTATCTCCCAGATCCATTTCGCCATCTTCAGGCAAAAGCATGTGCAAGAGCTGCATCTGTTTTTTGACTTGCGCCTGTTTCTTAACCGCCTGCTGGTTCTGATCCCGCTGCGGGAACATCGGATCCAGATAGACCACATCTACAGTTCGATGCTGCTCGGCTTGCTGCTTCAGATAATCGGCTGAATCAGAAAAGACCAGTTGAATCCGTGATACGACTTGACTCAGAAATGCATCAGATTGTGCACGAGTATGGGTATCTTCAAGTAAAGTAAATAATATGGGATGTCGTTCGACCAGCGTGACTTGGGCACCTAAATGCGCCATCAATAAACTGTCATGTCCCAGACCCGCGGTGGCATCGATCAAGCTCGGTTTCTCGGCTAAATGACAGGCACGTGCAATCATTTCAGATTTTAAAGAAGCACGTTTTAAGCGTCCGGTCTCGGCTTGCCAGTCTGGTTGCATTTTCATGCCATGGGCACAAAGCCAAAGTCCATTCTCATCTACACATAAGGCCAGTTCAGGATTCAGACGAAAGAAACGTGCATTGAGTTTTTCAACCGTTTCAATTTCGACCTGCACCCCACGAGAAGAAAGCACAGCCCCGAAGTGCTGTGCTTTCTCTTGATCGTCAGATTCGGCATATAAGCGAATCGCGCTTACCATAATTTCCAACCTGTATAGGCAAATAATAAAATCAGCAGACCCGAAGCAATACGATACCAGGCAAAGATCATAAAGTCGCGTTTAGCGACATAAGCCACCAGTGCGCGGATGAGTAACAGTGCCGAAATAAAAGAAACCAGAAGCCCGACCCCGATCACGGCCCAGTCTTCAGTAGTATTTAGCACATCATAACTTTGATAAAGGTCTAGCAGGCCGGCACCAATAATGACCGGAATACCCAGAAAGAATGAAAATTCAGTCGCGGCCTTACGTGATACACCCAGAAACATCGCACCGATAATGGTCGCACCTGAACGAGAGGTTCCCGGAATCAAGGACAAGACCTGAATCAGACCAATCCAGATGGCATCTTTAATACTGAGATCTTCAACTTCATGTGCACGAACTTGAGGTGGATGTTTTTCAATCCAGATAATGATCAGGCCACCCACAATCAAACCAATGGCAATGGCAATATCATTAAACAGAAACTGTTTGACCGTTTGCCCCAAGGTCAGTCCAATCAATATAATTGGAATCGAGGCCAAAATCAGGCCAATCCCTAAGCGACGACCCTGTG
Source organism: Acinetobacter sp. YH12100 (assembly GCF_013419135.1). Taxonomy (NCBI): domain Bacteria; kingdom Pseudomonadati; phylum Pseudomonadota; class Gammaproteobacteria; order Moraxellales; family Moraxellaceae; genus Acinetobacter; species Acinetobacter sp. YH12100. The sequence goes on from NZ_VPAQ01000008.1 coordinate 116,401, forward strand.
GCTCACCGCTGACAATTCCGGTTGCTGCTCCCCAAAGACGGGCCCAATATTCATAAATTACCGCTGCAATGGCACCCATTTGAATAGCAATGACGAATACATCACTCTTTTCCTTGGTCCAGAAATTCATTAATTCTGATGCCAAAATTAAATGGCCGGTACTGGAAATAGGCAAAAACTCGGTAATGCCTTCGATAATCCCCATGATGGCCGCTTTGAGTAGCAGTAAAAGATCCATGCTTTATCCTAATTAATTATGCTTTGCCTTGTTCTGGAATTTTTTTCCACGCGTTATCGCGTAAATATACGGGTAATGCCAATTCTGCACTGACCCAGTTTTCTGCTTGTGCCGCTGCGCGTGCAATGCTGGCGATATCCTGTGCGGTCGCATGCACATCTTTATAAATTGAAGTTTCGCTTTGTACCAGTTCAGCACCTGAACCTACCGGGGTAAAGCACACAGCTTGGCTGCCTTCTGCATAACTTAATAGTTGCTCATCATCGACCGGTTGCATAATTCCTTGTGCATCCAGTTGATAGCTTGCGATATAAACTTCGCTCATGCGGGCATCCAATACTGCAGACACTTCAGTCAACCCGTGCAAGCGGTAGGCTGCTTGTGCCAAAGCCTGCAAAGTCGACACCGGAATTACCGGCACATCATTTGACCAAGCCAAGGCCTGAGTCACGGCAGCATTAATGCGGACACCGCTAAAAGAACCCGGACCACGACTAAAGGCAATCGCGGTCAAATCAGCAATGGCCAGCCCAAGATCTTGCAGACCTTGTTCAATCATCGGGAGAATCGTTTGCGTTTGTGCCTTGGCGCGCGCATCAAGCTGAAAAAATAGTTCTTGAGTATCATCGATTACAGAAACGGAACACTGCTCATTGGCAGTCTCCAATGCCAGCACTTTCATGCACAACCTTAATTCAGAGAATATAAAAAACGCGGATATGATACTCCACTCATATCCGCTACGCGAGATTTTCCCGAAGCAGATACAAAAATGCCTAGAAAATCTAGGCATATGATTCACTCAATAAAAGAGTGCCTTAGAGTTGCACTTCTTCCAAATCCTGAAATTTCTGAAAATGCTCGGCATAATGCATGGCGCTCATTGTTAATTTTTGAATACTGTCTTCATCCAGCATTTTTACCACTTTACCGGGTGAACCCATCACCACTGAATTGTCTGGAATCACCTTACCTTCAGGAATCAAGGCATTGGCACCAATAATACAATTCTTGCCAATCACGGCATGGTTCAGAATGACCGCCTGAATCCCGATCAGGCTATTATCGCCAATGGTACAACCATGCAGCATGGCCTGATGCCCAATTGTCACATAATTGCCAATATTCATCTCGATGCCGGCATCCGTATGCAGTACTGCATTTTCCTGCACATTACTAAAGTCACCCAATTTGATTTTACTGTTATCTGCACGTACTACGGCACCGAACCAGATACTGACTTGTCGCCCAAGTTCAACCTGTCCAATCACCGTTGCCGTCGGTGCTACCCAGCCATCCCATGGCTGATGTATAGCGGTGGGTATATGTCCCTGAAATTTATACAACATTGATAAAATCCTGTTCAATGATTAAAAAAATTTGGAGCGTTTAAAGGCTGGAGAATTAAGCAAAAATGGCCAGTCTTTTTTATAATCCAGCCCATATTGAAATAAAGAAATCAGCATACGTGCGGTCAAGCCCCAAACCACTTCATTTTCTACCCGCATACTCGGAAAATATAAAGATTGCTGGGCAAAGCGAACTTCATAAGGCGTGGGTGTCACTTCAAGCAAATGCTGCAATGAAGCAAAGAAAATCCGGTCAATTTCTGTCGGTTGTGGAATCAGCTTCACTTGCGGAGGAATCAGTCCCACAATCGGTTTGACCAGCATGCCATTGCGGGCTTTTTGCATGGGTAAATCACCCATTAAATGTACATCAAAAGGATTGAGTGCCGTTTCCTCATAGGCTTCCCTTAAAGCCACCACAATATTACTGGTATCTTGCGGATCGCGCTTGCCACCCGGAAATGAGACTTCTCCAGCATGATTATTCAAATAAGCTGAACGGCGCGTCAGCAATACTTTGGGGTCAGCTTCATCTGTAATTGCAATCAACACGGCAGCATGCGCAGATCGGATACGCTTGGAAAAACGTAAGCGTTGCTGCAACCTTTGTGTCAATTCACATGCATCCATTCTTTCAGCCCTGACGATGATCATAATTTCATCATAGCTGATTTTAGTCTGGGCGGGAGAGAAATGATGCCAAATTTTGGTTTTTCAGTTATCCTGAGCATACTTTTATCATTGATGATGAATATGAACTTCTGTGTGAATTGTGGACATAAAACCACTGCTAAAATTCCTTTGGGCGATCAGCAAATTCGCAGCGTATGTGATTCATGCGGCTCTATTCATTACATTAATCCGAAAGTGATTTGTGGCACTTTGGTCTTATTCGAAAACAAAGTACTGCTCTGCCGCCGTGCCATTGAACCACGCTATGGCTTATGGACTTTACCTGCCGGCTATATGGAACTGTTTGAAACCATGGAGCAAGGGGCTGCACGGGAAACCCGCGAAGAAGCCGAAGCTGAAGTAGACATTGAACAGCTGTACTGTATGTATAACATTCCACGTATTGGTCAGATTTATGTACTATTTAAAGCCAATCTGATTGATGGAAAATTTGGTGCGGGTGAAGAGACCATCGAAACACGTTTATTTGATGAAGCAGATATTCCCTGGACTGAACTTGCCTTCCCGAGTGTAGAACATACCCTCAGACATTATTTTGAAGACCGTAAAAATAATATTTTTCCAATGCATCTGGAAACCTTAGGCACACGTCTAGACCACACGGGTTAAATCTAATATGCATAAAAAAATCCCATACTAAGATAGGATTTTTTTATTTTTAAGAAATATTATTTGGCTTTGACTTGGTAGCAATCCGCAAGCTTAAACTCAACCGAACCACCGTTTAATTTTGCCAGGTTTATATCTGCCGGTGTTTCACCCTCATTATTATTGTTATAAACTTTTTGAAAACTGGCATAGGTATTGGCCCATTGCACGCCGTCTCCGACCGAATTCAGGAAAGTTACACGCCCATTCTGGCCGACATTAGTATCCAACACATTAGATAAATTGAGCAGCGCACCACCGATCACAATCGAATCCCTAGAATCCGGTGAAGACTGGATGCGTGAATCTACCCCTACCAATGCACCATTGATATTACCAAACTTTTCATTGGCCAAAATCAGACGCATGGAAACCGCTTTATCAGCGACAAATGCACGTCCCAAAGTCCCGAGGCGGTATTGTTGTATGTCTTGATGATCTAAGAGCGTATCTGCCAACACATCGCCTTGACAGCCATTCACCGGATCAGTCGCGAAATTATTAGAGGATTGCATATTGGTGCGTACATCACCATTACTATCAATTACAATTCCTAAAGTAATTGGGCTGACAGTGGTATCTGTAAATTTAAATTCCAGATTGGCATACATTGGGAAAATGTATTTCTCCCCATCTGCGACGTTCTGCGCTGTTTTAAAGACCTGACGATCCAGATAACTAATCGGGAAAATCTTGTAGAGATCAATGCTTCCCGTATAGTTTTCACCATCGGCCTGCAAACGCCACAATCCCAAGTTAGCTTGATCGGAAGTATCCAGCGATTTTTTATCAGTCACCACCTTATAGAAAGCTTCTTTACCCGCAATCACATAATCATTCAATAATCTGCCTTGATATAACTCAAGCTGAGTCGCATTATTTGCGACATTTAAACGATAAGGCGTGTTAATGGTTTTACTGGTTGGATGAATCCATGAACTTTGTGGATCAGCGGTCATTTGTACCGGTTTCACCTTACGGATGAGTTCAGCATTAACTCCCCCTAAGGAGGATAAATTTTCTTTCGCCACTTTTGACTGAGTATCACGCCATTGCAGGCCACTGCCAAAGGTGTAGCCCTGGCGATCGGTAATCAGCATAAAATGGCCAAATAAATATTTAGTATTCTTATTCTTAATATCACAAGGGCTTTGATTACAACCCACCAGTCCATCTGAACCCGTCAGGTTACTTCCAATCACGCCGGATGTTGAAAATAATGAAAATTCTGGCTGATAAACCGCGGCATTGGCAATCGTCACCAGTTTTTTGACTGTAGCAAAAGCGACCTCATCAGAAATTTGACTAATATCAATAAAATCTTTAATTTTGGTCGCCAAATCGGCATCAGTCAGGCTGATATTTCCGCTGATTTTAGCCAGGTTTTTGCGCATGTCTTCAGTAATATATAAAGGTTGCACATCAGATGGATTAACAATACTTCCCTTTTGTAGTGCCAAAGCTTGCAGAATTTTAACCAGACGCATGGCCACCTGAACGGTAGGATCAGTAGGCACCAAATCACCTACCCGGCGTCCGCTAATCCCACTCGCAATATCAATCACACTTAAACGTGGCAGCTGGGTCTGGGCACTAAAACTGGCATAATCACTGAGTTTTATTTGACCTAAATTAATCTTATTCGAACCAAAACTTTGAATAGAAAACTCAATATTATCGGTCTTTTGGCAGGTTCCAGAAGCTACCCCATTTTTACTGTCAAATAAGGTAATAAACGTATTTTCTGTATCGCCACTACAGTTGAAATTTAAACCATCAAGCGGATATTCCAGCCCCCATTCCACACAGTTAATTTCACCGGGGGTACAAGCACCATTTTCCGTAGCTTCATCACCTGGTTCTTTTATAACATTGGCACTTTCCCCACCACATCCGCTCAGTGCCATTAAAAGTGTACTTATAGCAAATGGATATAATATTTTATTTTTCATCTTGTTATACTCGAATAGTCCTTATCGAATGGCGACTAATTTTAGTTGTCCATAATTAGTGAGCATCTTGTCTTCAACATCGATTGCTGAGGCTAAAGGCGTCAATAACACATACTCACTTTGCGCAGGGATCTGAATAATGCCTTCAATACGCTCATGTTGAATAATATTTGCTTGTCCTTCCTGGTTTTTAAAACCACCCGCTCCTTCCAGAACACAGCCTCTATTGTCTAAAAAGACCACAAAAGGCCAATAATAAGTAGGATTTTTTTGGCGTGAAGCATAAGAGTTAATCTGAATATTCTTGATATCAGACTGTAATTGTACGACTTCAAAATCAAACTCGTCTGATTTCAAAGGCGCACGAGGCCATAAATTGACTTCTTTTTTAAGGCTGATTTCTTTCGCTTTTTTAATTTTCTTATCAGTAAAACACTGCATGCCCAAGCTATCGATAGTCTCCGACTGTGAAATACGATAATAACTTTGAGCCAGTACCACAGGACCGGAATCTACTTCTGGAGTTTGAAACAAGGATTTTAATACGGATTGTCCCACCCCTTTTTCACGCTCAATGGTCTGGATTCGGGTAAAGCCGATATTTTTATCTACCACACCCTCGGGCATACTGTAGAAACGTTTCCTGCCTTCTAGATTAAATTCTTTATTCTCAAGATATTCACTGTCCACATAGTCCACGCCTTCAATCTGACTGAATCCGGGTTTCTGTAGCATCGGGCTTGAAGCGGGTGTCATGGCCTTAGGCATTTGGGTCAATTGGGTTTCAGATCTTATTAATGGCTTAGATTCTGTCGGTTCTTTCGCAACCTGCGGTTGTACTGGTTGTACAACCAGATTATGGTCTGACTTAAGTTCTGCTGGTCTATTTTCTAGGACTGATACTGTTTCTAAGTTTTGCTTTACAGCAGGTGACTGAACCACTGCAACTGCTATTTTTTTCGATGCTAGGGATTTTTCTTCTTTATTTTTCTGTGGGTTATGATTACGTGGCACGACTAATGGTCGCCCATCTGGACCGATAATAGTAATAAATTCTCTGGCGCTTGTATAAAAAGATAAGGGTACCAGACTTAATGCCAGTACCACTTTCAATCCAATTTTCTCTGTCTTGATCATTTCTTCCTTACCAACGAGTGCGATAGTTCAAACCTAAAATGGTAATCTTGGTATCTGTTTTCACGTTTAAACCTGCATATGGGTTTAATAACAGGTTATTCACGCCGGTCTGGTTAGCTAAACTACTGGTATTTGCTGGAATTTGATCTTTACTGCGCAAGAAACCAATCGAGAGATCCAAATCAGTATCTGCATCAAAACGATAACCCACACCTAATCCAAATAGCTGTGCACCATTAATAGGAACCATCGTATTGCGCTTATTTTTTGGAATAGCGCTGGTTCGTGGCTCATAACCTGCGCGAAGTTTTAAACGGTCGGTGGCGGAATACTCCATCCCGATTCCGAAATTCCACGGCGATTCGAATCCCATCGGCAAAGCCAGCGTAGAATCAGTGACATTAGCAGACAAGATTTTGGCAATTTTTAAGGCTGAAATGGTACGGTCAAACTCGAACTTAAACTCATCCCAAACCTTGTAGTCTGTCCAGCCAATATCAAAATTTACCTGCAAATCTGGCATGACTTTATATTTGATACCTGCCTGAAAATGCGCCGGATATTCAAAATCCATCGACACCAAACCAGACTCACTGGATGGAATATAATTAGGAAACCCAAGAATTGCTGCCAGAATCTGACCCGTCGGTGAAGTCATTAAACCCTTGATCATTTCCTGTGGTGCTTTGGCATTATCAATATGATATTTACCTTTTAAGCGCATTTTTGCCGCACTTTGGTAGACCATACCAAAACTGAAATCTTCGCGTGGCTCCCACAATATCCCGAGGTTATAGCTTGGACTTAAATTCTGTTCAAGCTCCAGTTGCATCTGACCAAACTTGCCAAATGGGTTCATTCCCTCATCCGCATTACAGATCCCCAGCAACAGAATATCGGTAATAATGTCGGAGTTTTCTTTAAATGGTGTACAGACAACTTCATCGATCATACGCAACATCCCGATTAGCTCATTCGGGAAACGTAAATCTGTTTTCATCCCAATGGCTTGATAGGACATTCCGACAGAAGCACCAATGGACAGTTGGTCATTGACCTCATAACCAATCGATGGAGACAGGTAAGTAATCCGCTCCAAAGCAACTTGCTGGCCCATAAAGTTTGCCGGATTACCATCTTCATGACCGAAACCAGCGACTAAAGGCGCATATACCGCTGTTGCATAGGTCGCTTTAGATCCAGGCGGGTTATAAGCAATCCCCATGGTGGGCGCAGCCAAAGGGAGACCTTCGCCTAAATCCACCATCTTTTTCAGAAAAGGGACATACAGGCTGACATATTCCACATCACCACTGACCGGCCCTTTAAAATCAGTACATAAATCAGATGAAACTTCCGGTCCATCATTACAGACGATAGGGTCATCAGAATAGCCAAATACGTTATATCCAGCCGGCACTGTAAACTCCCGCTGGATATCAAAATTCGCCACAATAATCTGCTGTTCGGTTTGCAAACCATCAATTTTAGTTAGAGCAGCCGGGTTAAAGTGAATGGCATTGACTCCCGGGGGATCCGCCGTAACTGCATTCCCCATGGACAATGCACGTAAATCAACCGAAAGGTTGGTTCCCAATTGTGCAAAGGTATAACTTGAACAGCCCGCAAGAATAATTCCTGTTAATAACGGGCTAAGTCGAATGTTTTTCATACGACACCCCTATTAACTGATTTTTTTACCAAAACCTAAAATATCAAGCGGGAATGACAATCCCAACGAAACATCAGGCGCATCTTCGGTCAGCCCTAAGCCGACGGTACCATTTACAATCGTTTCTGGAGAGACTCGCACCCCTAATGAAATTGCCAAGGTGGAACTGGTCTGATCCGCGGCAGAGTAGCTTTCTCCTGTGTTATAGCTAAACTCAGCTCCCGTATTAAAGCTTTGCTGATAGGACATGGTCATCGAAACGTCATAGTTAAATGAGTATGCGAAACCGAATGCAAAACCCCCACTAATCCCCGGTTCAAACTCTTCAATAATGCGATAACCGCGACGCTGGTTCAGGCCTGATTCTTTAAAACCATAGTTTGCAGAAACGGAGGCAAACAGCACGACCGGATCGATGTATTTACGTGTACTGGCACCCACTCCTGCTGAGTAATAGCCCTTTCCTGCTGCCAGATCTGTTGCAGCATTAATTTCATAAGGGCTTTCACCGGTTTTTGTTGATAAATTACCAAATAAAATTAAAGGTAAACGGCCAGCTTTTAATGGAAAGGGTTCCCAGCGAGCACCCAAACTAATATCACCCAAACCTGCAGTAGACGTATCTTTTAACAAGTCAGTTTTGGCCACTAAAGGTAAGGATGCAGTCAAGGTCAGGTTATCTTTCACGCCATATTGGAAAGTGAAAGTATTAGTCATACTATGTGTTGCATTTTCTTGAACACGTAGTTGATACAATTGGCCCTGAGCCATTTCAATATCAAGTTGAGTGTCACGATAGTAGGTATAATCGATATCGTAATATGATGAAATATCACCTTTTTTAATGAGTGAGTACTGACGTTCATTTGAAGTAAATACTTCTTCCAGATTAGCTGCTTGGGTAGCATCACCTTCCTGTTTCTGTAAAGCTTGGGATGCATCTGCTACTTGTTTAGTCTGAGCCTCTACCGGTGCGGCAGTTTCACTCACTGCTTCTTCAGCTGTTTCATATCCACCGAGTTCCGGCTCTTGTGCAGCCTGTGTTTCCACTTGCTCAGTCTGGGCCTGTACAGGTACAGCAGTTTCAACAATAACTTCCTCATCAACCGTTTCGTATTCACCCAGTGTCGGCTCTTCTGCAGCAAATGCAACGCCCATAACCATTTGAATGCTCAGTGCCAAGAACGTCTTGTTCATCCATTTACTGTTCATATCCATTTCACCATTTTAATTTTTATTACTATTTTTCATTTTATTTATTCTTGTAATACAATCTCAGGAAATTATATTGATATTCTCCAAATTTTTCTGATTCTATATTACGATTACGGTCCATACGGATCGTCGAGGCTTTATCGGCAATTTTATCCATATAGAACTGTGGATACTGCATGTCGACCAAGGCATAACGATTAATCGTGGCATCTTCCACATGGCGCATGTCGGCTTCTTTCAATGCCAGAAAGTTTTTACGATATTGTTCAGGGACATTAATCAGGAATAATGTATTATTTTCCCAAACATCCTGAAAACGCCGCTCGTCAAAACTGATATTACCGAGTGCTGGATCTGCGACATACACCCGGCCATTTTTATAGCCTTTATAAACTACGAAATGTTTGAATCCGGCATAAGAAATTGGAACAATAGCAGGCTGATCTTGATTAACTAAATCTTTGAACTCTCCTCGATAGCCTCCGCTTTCTAGCCCTAAAGCCGAGACAAAGCGCTTCATATCAAGTAAAGAGAAACTGCGGCGTTCAATAATTTTATCGGTTTCGCCGAATTTCATCAGTCCATTCATGACTTGCTGTTCATCTAGCTGTGTACCGATATAACCATTGAGTAGGGTGGTAAGGGCTGCTGAACCACAACTATAGTCATAGGCTTGACGTACAATGCCCTGAAATTGATCCAGAAGTGCAGGCTTTACTTGTACAGCTTCACGGTGCATACGCACAAAAGAGTCATTTCTTGAATCAAGAACTTCAGTATAGTGCACAGCGCCATTTGGCTGTTTTTTGATATCCAGAGCTTCTTTGGCAGCGTAATACATCAATGCCGAGCCCAACGCGATCTCTAACATAATTATTAACTTTTCTTATAATGGGCATAATGTGCCTATTTTTCTTTTTATAGAGCATTCACTCTACTTCCCTGTAACTAGAAAGATACCTGCTTTTTCAAAAAAATACAGTATTTTTTTTATTTTTTGGATAAATGATTTAGTCATAAAAAAAGCGCGTATAAACACGCGCTTCTTTTTAAATAAAGATTAGTGACCAGAGATGGTAATAACTGCACCTGGATGGTATGTACCTTGTGCTGGGCTATAATAAGTTTGTAGCCCTTGAACTTCCATATCACCAATTGAAGCAGCATTACGAGAGCCTAAGTGAATACCTTTCACATAATTATCATGTGCACCACTTGTGCTGACAATACGAATAAAACCTTTATTTGCAGTTGACTCGCCAAATACACTGATCTGTTGATTCAAGGTTAAATCATTAGAGTTAGCATCTGTTAACTTAATACTTTCAATATAGATTTCACCAGGACCAGTTGTCGTTACACCTGTACTAACTGTTGCACCATCCGTTGAGTTATCAAGGATACCCAAGTTGTTGATTGTCAAACCACCAATCATGGTTGCATTCAATTTAATCATTGCGCCCTGTGGAGCAGCACCTAATTGAATATTTGCTGTCATTGGACCTGTTTTAAGAGAGAGGCCAGACAAAATATCATTCACTGCGCCTGTACCACCACGACGAATAGACGTTGCACCTGCACCCGGCTCATCAGCGCTTGCTTGTACACCAATTTTACCAATATTAATATCTAAACCTGAAACTTCAGCTGCAATGTTAATGAACGGATCACCAGCATTTCCATCTGAATCAATTTTTAAATCCATAAGGTTGCGCGAAGCTAGTAAGTAAGCCCCATTGTCATCATAGTTTGCACCAACAACAACACCATGGTTTTCATTCTTATGACCTGCTTCACCATTACCATAGATTACGATTGCAGCAGCTTCACCAGTACCACCCAAACTAACATCTTTTGCAACAGGATCATATGAAGCTGTTAGTGTATCGATGTCAAATGGTTTTCCACCTTGGCTCGTTGTTAATTTGCCAGGTGTATATGTAATAGCACCATTTGTATCTCTTACCAAACCGGTTGACTCAATTGTAGAACTAGTAGCTAAACCATCATTGTCATGAATGAATAATTTTTCAATTTCAATTTTTGAAATACCGATCCCGATAGTAATGCCGCTTTGACCCGTTGTTTCGCTTAGAGATGCTTCATCCATAGCTTGCATCGCCATCGCATTGGCACTAAATGCAACTGAAGTCGCTAAAACTAATTTTGTAAATTTTTTCATTGTTTACTCTCCCAAGAGTACTATTTTTTTTGGTTGTGAATTACTCAGTGTTTAGGCTGTATTTTTTATTTTCTGACAGCTTAAGCATCTTTCCTTGAGTAATTTGCTAGCCCACTTAAATTAGCCTTGAGTCAGTTTTTGATCAACTGTTGTTGGTCGCAATCTGTCGCTTACCGATAAACGGTATTTCATGATTTAAAAATATTTCCCCTGACTTCTTGATATAAAATAGTGAGTCATATCGAACTCTCTATAACTGAATGACCGAAGCTCTCTATCATCGTCCCTTAAAGTTTGAATCACGTCTGGTTGCAGATCTATTGTCCGCATTGAAGACATTGGATCATCTGGTGTATTTAAATAATAATGGTCAGCCTTTTATTGCCTGCTGCGCTCAAGAATATTTTGTTGCGCCAACATCACAAATTCAGTCTTTTAAAAGAACAGGGATTGAACAATACCAGCCCACCCCATCTGAATTTAATTTAGCAATCGATGCATTAAAAAATCTTCAAAAGAATGGATTTCATGGAGGTTATGTCGGTTTTGTTGGCTATGATTATGCGGCTCAGCAATATATTCAGTATCCGGACCGCTCTCAACCTGGTTTATTTATTGGTCAATTTTCTTCCTATATTAAACCAAGCTCTGAGGGATGGATGTTCTATAGTGATGATCCAGAGGCAGAGCAGATCTTCGATTATATTCAGAACTTACTTAATCAAAATAAAATTCGTCCGACGTTTCAGTTAATAAGCCCTTGTACTTCACGCTGGACCAAAACGGTCTACAGCAAGGCATTTCAGAAAATTCAGGATTATATTATTGCAGGTGACTGCTATCAGATTAATCTGACACAAGAATTTAATGGTCGCGCCCAAGGTTCCCTCTTAGCAACCGCCCAAGCCTTCTGGACATTAACCGAAGCGCCTTATGCGGGTTATTTGCGTATTGGTGATTTTGAATTATTAAGCTGCTCACCCGAGTTGTTCATTGATTTTGAAACGAAGCGAAAAATTATTACCAAACCGATTAAAGGCACAATGCCCCGTTTTACTGATCCAGTGCTCGATGAACAATCCAGACAGACCCTAAAAGCCTCAGAAAAAGATCAGGCAGAAAATGTCATGATTGTGGATTTATTACGTAATGATTTAAGTGTTTATGCCGAAACAGGCTCGGTCAAAACACCGAAATTATTTAGTATTGAAAGCTTCAATCAAGTTCATCATATGGTCAGTGAAGTTGAAGCGACTTTAAAAGCAGATATCAATCCTTTTGAAGTACTCATGTCTGCTCTTCCAGGTGGCTCGATTACAGGCGCACCCAAAATTCGGGCCATGCAGATTATTGAAGAACTTGAGGGTACACCACGTGGTGCTTACTGTGGTTCTATGGGCTATTTCAATTTCGATGGCACTGGCTCCTGGAATATTCTGATTCGCTCGATTCAAAAGTATCAGGAAGATATTTCTTTATGGGCCGGTGGTGGTATTACCATTTCTTCAGATTGTGATGCAGAATATCAAGAATGCTTTGATAAGGTTTCAGCGATGCTGGATCTGTTAAATACCTGGTATCAGCCTGAATAAATAAAAAGTGAATTTTAAGGTTCGCTTTTTACTACAAATCCCCCCTTGCGAAGCAATGCTTCTCACCTTTAATAAAGGTGAGAATGCCTCCCTTTAAAACGGGAGGCTAGAAAGGATTTTAATTACACAAAATCTCATTTTTTAGCGTATCTACTAAACGCTGATTTTGCTCATCTGTACCAATCGTAATACGTAAGAATTGATTAATACGAGGTTTGTTGAAATAACGCACGATAATACCACGCTCACGTAACTCACTCGCGAGTTCACCTGCATCTTTAGATACGAATGTGGCAAAAATAAAGTTTGCACTCGAAGGTAATACCTTAAAACCAAGCTCATTCAGCTGAGCTACCAACTTTTCACGACTGGCAATGACTTTCTGATTTTGTGCCTCAAAGTATTCCTGATCTTCAAAAGAAGCCACCGCTGCCGCAATCGCAAAACGATCCATCGGATAAGAGTTGAAACTGTTTTTGACTGCTTCAAGTGCTGCAATTAAATGTGGCTGAGCAATGGCAAAACCCACACGTAATCCTGCAAGAGAACGCGACTTCGATGTAGTTTGACATACCACTAGGTTTTCGTATTTCTCAACCAGCTTGACTGCCGATTCAGCGCCAAAGTCGACATAGGCTTCATCAATCACCACCACTGAATCTGGATTGGCTTGCAGAATTTCTTCAATCGCAACCAAACCAAGATCAATACTGGTTGGCGCATTCGGATTGGTGATAATGATACCGCCATTGGCCTGTTTATAATCATCTACCACAATTTCAAAGTCATCATTGAGTGGTAAAATTTTGGTTTTTACCCCAAAGAACTGACTATATACCGGATAGAAACTATAGGTGATGTCTGGATAAAGCAATGGCTGTTCTTGAACAAAGAATGCTTTAAAAATGTGCGCTAAAACTTCATCCGAACCATTCCCGACAAAAACCGTCTCTACAGGCACATGTTGCTGTTTCGCAATGGCCTGTTTAAGTTCAGATGCATCAGGGTCAGGATAAAGACGCAGCACATCAGCTGAATTGGCCAATACCTGCTGCACTGCCGCAACCACTTTAGGCGATGGCGGATACGGATTTTCATTGGTATTCAGTTTTAAAATATTCTGGATTTTTGGCTGTTCACCCGGCGTATACGGTTCTAATTCACGTACGTCAGGACTCCAAAAACGCATTTGTTCTGTGGTGATATTCATTTTTAAATTCTCAAAGTTCCCTCTCCTAACCTCTCTTACATTCACTTTAAAACAATGCTTAAAGCTCATTCAGAGAGAGGAATATTCATTCTTTATAATATTTCCCCTCTCCTTAGTAGGAGAGAGTTAGAGAGAGGTTTTATATTTTTAATTACTGATAACGATAACGCGCCGATCTCGCATGCGCATCTAGATTTTCCTGCTGTGCCAAAATATCTGCTGTTTTCGCCAAGGTTTTAACACCCTCTTGTGAACACATGATCAGGCTTGATCGCTTCTGGAAATCATAAACACCCAGCGGTGATGAAAAACGTGCTGTACCTGAAGTTGGCAAGACATGGTTCGGCCCGGCACAATAGTCACCAATCGCTTCAGGGGTGTAACGACCCATGAAAATCGCGCCTGCATGGCGAATATCTTCTGCCATCTCTTGTGCTTCATCTAAACATAGCATGAGATGTTCTGGCGCCACTTGGTTAATCAGCTCAGCACCTTCAGCACGGTCTTTTACCAATACCAAAGCACCGCGGTTCTCAATTGAAGTACGTGCAATATCTGCTTTCGGTAATGCTTCTAAATGTTTTTCAATCCACTTTTCAACAGCATCTAAAAGTGCTTTATCAGGTGTAATGAAAACGGCTTGTGCCACAGTGTCATGTTCAGCCTGTGACAATAAGTCCATCGCCAACCATTCAGCATTATTCTCGCCTTCGGCATAGACCAGAATCTCAGAAGGGCCTGCAATCATATCGATACCGACCTGACCAAACACCGCACGTTTTGCTGCAGCCACAAACCGGTTACCTGGACCAGTAATTTTATCGACAGGTGGTACGGTTTCTGTACCATATGCGAGTGCTGCAACGGCTTGTGCACCACCAATCGTAAAGACACGTGTTACGCCAGCCAAATATGCAGCAGCCAATACCAATGGATTGAGTTCACCATTCGGGGCAGGCACCACCATAATAATTTCAGGGACACCCGCCACATGTGCAGGCACTGCATTCATCAGTACTGAGGATGGATAAGATGCCAGACCACCCGGCACATAAATCCCGACACGATCCAGTGGAGTCACTTTCTGACCGAGCGTATTCCCCAAAGCATCGACATAAGTCCAGCCATCTTGTTTTTGGGCCTGGTGAAACTCACGCACACGCGCTGCAGCTAATTCCAGTGCTTCACGAACTTCAGTCGTTAAACCTTCAAAGGCAGCTTTGAGCTGCTCTTGTGTCAGTTCTAGCTCTGAAAATTGATGCGCCGGATGTCGATCGAACTGTTGAGTGAGTTTAAGAACATGTGCATCACCATGCTGACGAACATCAGCAATAATTTGATCTACAGTTTTTAAAAGTTCAGGATCATTCACAGTCTCAAAAGCCAACAAGTCAGCAAATGCTTGCTTGAAGTTTTGATCTTGGGTCGATAAACGTCGCATCAATTTACCCATCAGGTTTGAATTCGAAGGCTTTAGTTTACCTGTTTTCTAGGCTTTTGTCGGCAGACATAGTGCTCTAGCTCTATGAGTTTTATTGAAAATAGCTTTGGGTAAAATTGATGAAAGGATTTAAATAGAATCTGATATATAGAGAAATAAGAAACCGCCCGGATTGGGCGGTTTCTTAAGCAATCAATTTTAAGCCTGTTTTGCCTTTTCGCGTTCTTCGACTGCTTTTTCAAGCTGAGCCAGAATCGGATTTAACAAGGCTTGCTTACGTTTGAAGCTGGCTTTATTGACGATTAAACGTGAAGAGACTTTACAGATTTCTTCAAGTGGCTCTAAACCATTGGCACGTAAGGTATTACCAGTATCGACCACATCGACAATGTAATCGCCCAGACCGACCAATGGTGCAAGTTCCATTGAACCATACAGCTTGATCACATCGACTTGCTCGCCCAAGCTGGCATAGTATTGCCGGGTTAAATTCACATACTTGGTCGCAATTTTCAAACGACCTTTAGGACGCTGCATCCCGACTTTACCGGCTGTCATCAATTTACAAACCGCAATTTTCAGGTCTAATGGTTCATAGACGTTTTGCGCACCATGTTCCATCAATACATCTTTACCCGCTACACCAATATCGGCTGCACCATTTTCAACATAAGTTGGTACATCTGAAGCACGTAAAATTAAGATACGAACCTGTTTATGCGTGGTCGGGAAGATCAATTTACGAGATTTATCAGGATCTTCTAAAAGATTAATCCCTGCTGTTTCTAGCAAAGGTAAAGTCTCTTTTAAGATACGCCCTTTACTTAATGCCAAAGTTAAACCATGATCAAAATTGCCCATTACGTCAAAGTTTGGATCATCGTTTCTCATATCGCTCATTAATTTACTCGCTTAATTTGGGCACCTAAACTTTGTAACTTTGCTTCTACATCTTCATAACCGCGGTCAATATGATAAATGCGGTCAATCAGCGTTTCACCTTCAGCGGCAAGTGCTGCCAGCACCAAAGAGAACGAAGCACGTAAATCTGTTGCCATTACAGGTGCGGCAGAAAGTTTTTCTACACCTGTCACGACAGCATCATTACCTTCTACCTGAATATTGGCACCCATACGTGCCAATTCAGGAACATGCATGAAACGATTTTCAAAAATCGTTTCAGAAATTGTCGCAAAGCCTTGAGCAATGGCATTCACAGCCATAATCTGGGCTTGCATATCAGTTGGAAATTCTGGATGTGGCAAGGTCTGGAAACTGACAGCTTTCGGACGTTTACCCAGCATATCCAGTTCAATCCAGTCGTCACCACGGGTTACTTCTGCGCCCATTTCTTCAAACTTGTCCAACACAGCTTCCATCAGGGACGGATCCGTATGCGTGGTTTTGATACGACCGCCAGTGATCGCTGCCGCTGCCAGATATGAACCGGTTTCAATCCGGTCAGCAACAACCGCATATTCACAACCATGCAGGCTTTCGACACCGGTCACGATTAAAGTATCAGTATCCAGACCTTCAATTTTGGCACCCATCTTGATCAGCATTTGCGCAAGATCGGTAATTTCCGGTTCACGTGCTGCATTGCGAATCGTGGTCACACCATCGGCCAACACGGCAGCCATCAGAATATTTTCTGTTCCACCTACAGTTACCATATCAAAGACAACTTCGCCACCTTTCAGGCGACCATCGACTTTGGCATGTACATAGCCGGCTTCTACTTCAATCTCGGCACCTAAAGCTTCTAAAGCTTTTAAATGCTGATCGACAGGACGAGAACCTATCGCGCATCCGCCTGGCAAAGACACTTTTGCACTACCATAGCGCGCCAACAAAGGACCCAGCACCAAAATAGAAGCACGCATAGTTTTTACGAGCTCATACGGTGCGAACTGGTTATCTAGTGTAGACGTATCAGCAACCACCGTATCGCCTTCATAAGTCATGGTGATCCCAAGACCGGCAATCAGCTTCACCAATGTATTCACATCTTTCAGATCAGGAACATTTTTGAGCGTAATTGGCGTATCGGCAAGAATCATTGCTGCTAATAATGGAAGCGCGGCATTCTTAGCACCAGAAATACGCACTTCACCTTCGAGCTTGATACCGCCCTGAATTAAAAATTTATCCATTAATTTATTAAGCTCCAAATAAGCTTGCTTTGCGCCATTCTTCTTTTGTCATTGCTCGAATTGTCACTGCGTGAACTGCACCACTGGCAATATGGGCATTGAGAGGAGCATAAACAGCTTGTTGACGTGCAACTGGACGCTTACCTTCAAATTGATCATCCACAATACGGAGATCAAATTTTCCGCCCTGACCACTCACAGCAACATCCGCCTCGGGAAAAGCGGCTTCTAAAATTTCAGCGAGCTGTTCATTATTCATCACAAGACCTCTTATAGGACTAAGGGTGTAAAACGAGCCATTTTACTATAAATAGCAAAAATAATTCATGGATCCATACATTATATATATAAAAAAAAGAGGCTTTTAAAACCTCTTTTTCATCATTTGTCCTTTACAAAGCCAAAGCATGCTGCTGTAAATGTATTTCCCGATATCGATCGATCTGGCGTTTTAATTTTTCTGTCAGAAGTTTAATGGAAGTATACATATCATCTGCTGTGGCATGGGCAAAAAACTCGATGCCCGGCAATCGGATAATCGCTTCTGCGATATGATTACTACTGCCTTTTCTGGAGCGTTTATCAATTTGATGATCTTTAGAGAGTTTCACTTGCATACTATTCACCTGATCAAGATGCTTGGTCATTTGTGAAAATTTGGTTTTTATACGTTCTTCAATTGCTGGCGTAATAGATAAATGATGTCCACGAATTGTTATTTGCATAGTTCTATCCCTCACCTTCGTTAGGATTAGAAGAGTCACAATATAAAATAATTTAAATACAGCAACTTATAACTCAAAAATCGTATTTTAAGCACTGATTCAAATCATTTTCACTGTTCCTCAAAAGAAAAAAGATTCATTATGCTGTCATAATGAATCTTTAGAATAGCCAGATTTTAAATTTTAGATCAAGACCTTTCGCTCAGAAGATGAAGGAATATGTAACGATTCACGATATTTCGCCACCGTCCGTCGTGCCACATCAATCCCTTCATTTTTCAATATATTGGCGATTGCATTATCAGACAAAGGCTTACGGGCATTTTCTTCAGAAACCAGTTTTTTGATCTTGGCACGAATGGCTGTAGATGAAGCCTCTCCACCTGAAGTCGTGCCCACATGACTCGAGAAGAAATATTTTAATTCAAATAAGCCGCGCGGCGTCAGCATATATTTATTGGTGGTCACACGAGATACGGTCGATTCATGCAATTCTACTTCTTCGGCAATATCTCTTAAAACCAAAGGTTTCATCCCTTCAGCGCCAATTTCCAAGAACATTTTCTGATGTTCGACAATACAGGTTGCAACTTTCAATAAGGTTTTATGCCGCTCATCAACGCTTTTAATGAAATTTTTTGCTTCTAGCATCTGGTTACGTAAATATTGATTATCGTCACTTTGATCTGCACGACGAATCATTTTGGCATAGAAAGGATTGACGCGTAATTTTGGCAGTACATCCGGATTTAAATTGACATGCCAAGCGTTATTCTTTTTCATGACCACAACATCTGGCACCTGATAATCCGATTCTTTATTTTCAAATTCCAAGCCCGGGTGAGGTTTCAGAGTTTTTAATAAATCTACCGCACAGCGTAACTGCTCTGGATTTAGCCCGGTTTGTTTAATTAATTTTGGCAGTTCATTACTAATCAGTAATTCATAATGTTGTAGAAGCTTGATTGCATCATTTCGGCAAGGCGTTGAGGCAGGTAAATGATCAAGCTGAACCAACAGACATTCTGCCAAACTTCTAGACCCTACACCCACCGGATCTAAACGCTGAATATGCTTTAATACGACCGCAACTTCATCATCTTCAATTTCCTCCTCACTCCCCATCAAGGATAGAAGATATTGTACCGATGCAGTAATTTCAGTCAGCTCAGCATCTAAAAAGCCTTTGTCATCCAGGGAATCGACAATGCAATAAGCGATTAATTTATCAACCTGTGAAAAATTTAACAGGTTAATTTGCTCAAGCATATATTCCTGTAAGCTCTGATGCCCTTGACGATTGTCTTCGCGCTCTTCGAATTCAGCCGCACCTAAGCTGGTAGGTTGATGAGTATAGACATCATCCCAATCGGTATCTACAGGTAGGTCATCGGGAAGGTGATCCACATTGAGTTCATTAGTTAGATCTTTGTGTTCATTATTTGATTCAAGTGTCGATAAGCGTTCAAGGGTAATCTGTTCTTCAACTTTTTCTAATAGAGGGTTACTATCAAGTTGCAGTTGAACTTCTTGTTCCAGTTCCAGACTCGATAATTGTAATAGCCGAATTGCTTGCTGCAATTGTGGAGTTAATGACAGCGAGTTCGCAATTTTTAAGCCCACTGATAATCTCATTATAACCCCCTTAATTAAAAATCTTGTTCTATAAGCAATTTTTATGCCGTTTTAATTTTTATAACACAGTTTTACCAAAAAACATACGAACTGGCTTTCAAATTCTTATATTTCCCAAATTAATAATTCTCAAATATTTGATTTACAAGAACAAAAAACACCCATTAACGATTTCGCTAAGGGGTGTTTTGAGTAAATTCAGAATATTATTTTTACTATATTTAATTTTACTATAAATCCCGCGCACAAAAAAACACCCCCTGCTTATGCAGGGGGTGTTTCGAATAATGAGCTGGCGATGACTTACTCTCACATGGGTAACCCCACACTACCATCAGCGCAAAGAGGTTTCACTTCTGAGTTCGGGAAGGGATCAGGTGGTTCACTCTTGCT
>NZ_VPAQ01000009.1:0-131921 GCF_013419135.1 Acinetobacter sp. YH12100
CCTTCCCGAACTCAGAAGTGAAACCTCTTTGCGCTGATGGTAGTGTGGGGTTACCCATGTGAGAGTAAGTCATCGCCAGCTCATTATTCGAAACACCCCCTGCATAAGCAGGGGGTGTTTTTTTGTGTGTGGGGTTTATAATTATTAAGATAAAACTGTCCTTAAAACTTCATCTCATCGCAACTGTCCTGTCATTCACACTGTATTAAATAAGACGTCGACTTTATAAAAAGATGAATAGACGTATGAGAAAAATTTCTTTAAGTTTGCTGGCGGTCTCTGTATTCGCTCTGACGGCATGCAATGAATCCGATGATAAAACCCTTCAGCCCATCGAAAGCGTAACTGAACCAACTTTGGTGTCTTTTGCCAAACTGGATGTAGAGACCTATGCAGAAGGCCTTGATTCAGGACGAGATGTACGTGGGGCAAATGGTATTTTTCCTCCATTTTCAGGCCAGCCTGTACAGGGTTTTTCTGCTGCATTAAAGCAGCCGGATGGAACTTATCTGGTGATGTCGGATAATGGCTTTGGCTCGCAAGATAATTCTTCTGATTATTTATTGCGTTTGCATCATCTTTCTAGCGATTTCAGAACCAAGGCGGGCGGTACAGCAACTGTCAAACATTTATCTTACATTCAGCTTCGTGATCCGAACAAACTGATTCCTTTTGAAATTGTCCATCAGAATACTCAAGAGCGTTTATTGACAGGTGCTGACTTTGATCCGGAATCTATGCAGCGCGCGCCCAATGGCGATATCTGGATTGGAGATGAATTTGGCCCTTATTTATTACATTTTAGTGCAGATGGAATATTAAAAAGCCCGCCGATTGCTTTAGCTGATCCATTAGAAGCTGGAACTGAACTCAGATCTCCACAAAATCAGTTAAACAAGGGGACTACCGGTTATATTGACGGTTATATTGAACCTTTGGTACAGCGGAGTGGGGGCTTTGAAGGTATGGCAATTTCCCCCAATGGTCGCTATTTATATCCTTTACTTGAAAAACCTTTATTAAATGCCACGACGCCACAACTAATCATTTCAGAATTTGATCTGGAAAAGAAAGTTTATACTGGAAATTTCTATTATTTTGAGTTGGCTTCGAAAGCCTCTGCAATTGGTGATTTTCAGTTATTTAGTGCCAAAGAAGGTGTGATTATTGAACGTGATGACAGTGAAAATAATCTGGGCGGCTATAAAAAATTAATCAAGGTCAGATTGAATCAGTCCGGTGAGTCTGTCGCACGTGAAGAACTGGTTAATTTAATGGATCTGGCCAATCCAGATTTACTTTATGGTCCGGTACGTCCGGGAGATCTTGCCACCGGTCAGCGCTTTGGTTTTCCATTTCAGACCATTGAAGACATTATTATTGAAGGGCCTGATTTAATTACCGTCTTGAATGACAATAACTTTCCCGGTTCAAGTGGTCGTAATCGAAATCTGGCAGATGATAATGAAATTATTCAAATCCGATTAGCTCAAGCATTATATTAATTTCAGTTTTTTCTCAATTTTAAAACGTTCCCTGAGTCTGAGAACTCAGGGATTTTTATATCGAAGAAGTAGCTTGAATTGTTAAGAAATCATTAAAAACTGGACGCATGGGTTTAGAATTTTGAGCAAAGCTTAAGACTTTAGTCGCATATTGCCTGAAAATTAGCTGTGTTGAACTAAGTTGTTGCACGAACATGGCGATAAGAATCATTAAAAATAATAAATAAGAGTTAGTGGCATGTGTCGTGCTGAAAACAACGAATAATAACTCACAGGAGGTGAGTAAAAATGGTAGAAAACACGAAAATGGCAGCAAATACGGTTAGTGTGAATGATGTGATTGATCAGGCAAAATTCAATAAATTTCACTTAAGCATTGTATTGTGGTGTTTGTTTATTGTTCTATTTGACGGGTATGATTTAGCAATTAACGGTGTCGTTCTGCCTCTACTGATGCAGGAGTGGGGCATGAGTGCTGTTGAAGCAGGCATGCTTGCCAGTACAGCACTAGCCGGCATGATGTTTGGTGCCATGCTGTTTGGGATGCTTGCAGACAAAATCGGTCGTAAAAAAGTGATTTTAATTTGTGTCACTTTATTTAGTGCTTTTACATTTTTGGGTGGATTTACCACCACTCCAACAGAGTTTGGTATTTTACGTTTTATTGCCGGCTTGGGCATAGGCGGGGTATTACCTAACCTGGTTGCGTTAACCTCTGAATATGCGCCTAAACGTTTAAAAAGTACACTTGTAACCACCATGTTTAGTGGTTATGCCGTAGGTGGGATTATGGCTGCATTATGTGGTACATGGTTTACTCCAAGTTTTGGTTGGGAAATTATGTTCTTCATTGCAGGTATTCCCTTACTTTTTGTTCCATTGTTTTGGAAGTTCTTACCTGAGTCTCTAACTTTCTTGGTTAAAGAACAAAAAATGAATGAGGCACGTCATTTTATAAAACGAGTTGAGCCAACTGCAGACGTACGAGCAGACACTGAACTGGTTCTAGCCACAGGCGATCAGACACAAAGTGCATCAGTAAAAGCGTTATTTACAGAAAATCGTGCAATGGGAACATTCTTATTCTGGATTGCTTTCTTTATGTGCTTGCTCATGCTTTATGCACTTGGAAGTTGGCTGCCAAAACTCATGATGGCTGCGGGATATTCTTTAGGCAGCAGTTTAATGTTCTTATTAGCACTGAATATTGGTGCCGTGATCGGAACCATTAGTGGTGGTATTCTGGCAGACCGTTTTGACTTTAAACCTGTTCTTATTAGTATGTTAACTGTGGGTGTACTGTCTCTGGTTGGTTTAGGCTTTAACTCTCCAACACCTGTTATTTATTTACTTGTCAGTTTGGCAGGTGCTTCATCTATTGGTACCAGTATCTTGTTATATAGCTATGTTGCTCAATACTATCCTGTTGCAGTACGTTCTACCGGTATTGGTTGGGCGTCTGCTGTGGGGCGTACAGGTGCAATTGTGGGTCCAATTGTGATTGGTATGCTGCTGGGTATGGAATTACCACATAAATGGAATTTCATCGCGGTTGCCATGCCGGGTATTATTGGCATCATCGCTATTTCAATGATTCGTCAACCACAACCCGGTCGCGTTCAGGTGAAACAATTAAAAGCAGCCAAAATTTAAATGATCCTCATAGATTCATTCAGCTAAAAAAGCCCCTTTGTCTGAAGGGGTTTTTTATATTTTTAGTATGAAATAAAACCACTCAAAAAAAGTGATTGAGCTAAAAAATCTACAAATTCTGCTTAAATTAAAGTCATTATTATTAATAGCTTAAAATTTAATTTTTAATAATAATGTGATATATCACGCAAATAAATGGCATTACATTTGTCATAGCAGAATATCAATTAGTCTTATTGTGCCTTAAATCCCGCTTGCGTATATTGCCTGACATTGAAGATTGCCTTCAATCTTCAACAAAGATGTTATGGACAAGTACTCATGGGAGATGAGAACGATGACAACGGAAAAAATAGATGTAAATTCTGTAGTCGATAATGCGAAATTCACGCCTTTCCACTTCAATGTAGTTGCTTGGTGTTTACTCATTATCTTATTTGATGGCTACGATTTAGCAATCAATGGTGTGGTTTTACCCTTACTGATGCAAGACTGGGGCTTAAGTGCAGTGCAAGCGGGCATGCTTGCAAGTACCGCACTGGCTGGCATGATGTTTGGTGCGATGATCTTCGGTTCCCTCGCGGACAAGATCGGTCGTAAGAAAGTGATCATGATCTGTATTGTATTATTCAGTGGTTTAACTTTTGCGGGTGGCTTTGCCTCAAATCCAACCGAATTTGGTATTTTACGTTTTCTTGCCGGTCTGGGTATTGGTGGGGTCATGCCGAATCTGGTGGCATTGACTTCGGAATATGCGCCACAAAAAATGCGCAGTACCTTGGTAACCACCATGTTTAGTGGTTATGCCGTCGGTGGTGTAATGGCTGCGTTGTTGGGTTCATGGTTTACCCCAAGTTTTGGTTGGGAAATCATGTTCTTTATCGCGGGTATTCCATTATTTTTATTACCAGTGATCTGGAAATTTTTGCCTGAATCGCTGGCATTTATTGTGAAGCAAAACAAGCAGGCTGAAGCACGTCAAATCGTACGTCGTCTGGCACCAAATCTAACGGTTACCGAGAATACAACGCTTACCCTGCCACAGGAAAATGTGCCTGAAGCAGCAAACGTGGTGAGCTTGTTCCGTCGTGGCCGTGCGGTCAATACCTTATTGTTCTGGGTCGCGTTCTTCACTTGTCTGTTAACTATGTATGCTTTAAGCAGCTGGTTACCGAAGTTGATGATGGCAGCGGGCTACTCGATGGACAACAGTCTGATGTTCATGATGGTAATGAACGTTGGTGCGGTTGTGGGTATTGTCGGTGGTGGTATTCTCGCGGATCGTTTCCACCTGAAACCGGTACTGATGTTCCTCGGTATGATGGGTGCGATTGTGATGAGCCTAATGGGCTTTGCATCGAACTCCTTCCTGCTATACATCCTGGTGTTCTTGGCAGGTGCAGCGTCGATTGGTTCACAAATGTTGCTATATAGCTATGTTGCGCAGTTCTACCCGCTTGCAGTACGTTCGACAGGTATTGGCTGGTCTTCTGCGATTGGTCGTATGGGTGCGATTGTAGGGCCAATCCTGATCGGTGGCTTACTGGGTATGAACCTGCCAGCTTACTTCAACTTTATGGCAGTCGGTTTACCGGTGCTGATTACTGCAATTGCGGTTGCCTTGATCATGCATGACAATGAGTCTGAAAAGATTGGTTCAATTGAACCCGCAGTGTCTAAAGCTTAAAGCTAAGGATCAAATAAGAAGCCTCCGAAAGGGGGCTTTTTTATTATATATTCTATATATCTAATAATCTGAATAATCATTACATGGAAACATTTCAAGCCATCTTAATAGGAATTTTTGTCAATTTAATAACTCCTTTTTTACTAAAAAAGACTAAATTTCAAATTAAAAAATCAGAAGGACAAAAGATTTCTAATCGACTTCAACTTGGATTGAAATTAATAAATGAAAGTCGAGATGAAAAATTTACTGTTGCGAAATTGAGTAGAATTTTAAATCTTGAAAAGGTTAGTGATTTAGAAAAGTATTTTCTTGATAAGGAAGAACCATCATTTGAGTTTTTAGAGAAATACGCAAATGAATTTGGTTTAAGTTCAAGATGGTTAATAGAGGGAAAAGGGAATCCTTTTAAACATGACGAAGAAATTTACATAGATGTGTTTGATTGCTTAGAAAAAATCAATGAACTCAACCCATCTATTATTTATTTTATTCGAGCTAACAATATTAGTGGTGAAACCTGTATTGCTATAGAAGTTAATGAACATTGTCATGTTGTTTTAAATACTACAGTTCATTTCAGTAAGCAGAATGGTCATGGAGGTACACGTCAATTAGTTTCTTTTAGAAAATTGATCATGAGCTTAATTTTAGAGAAGAATTATATAACTAAAGGAATAATAGTTTCTGGAGTAGTGTTTAATGCCTTATTTCAAGGAAAAATACATCCAATGACTGCAATAGATAAAAGACTAGGGCCTTTTCAACATTGGCATGATGATTTTACTGATCTTTATAATGAACGTTATGGTTATAAGTATCATGAAGAATATGACCAAAACTTTAAAGATGCATTTCATCTTGTTAAGAGTTTTGTAGCTAAACATGAAGAGTCTTAATTAATACAGAAATCGAATTGACCCTTTTTAGCTTTATATATTTAATAAACCAAAAGTTTTTATAAGGTAATCGTATGCAATTCGATTCATTCTCCCCAATCCCTGAAGATGATGAACTGCATCTTCCTGAACTGGTCTACTGGGCATCTTTAGGCGACATCGAGCAGGTCGAGCAGGGCTTGCAAGAAGGTCTGGACGTCAACTCCGCCGATGAAGAAGGCTATAGCGCCTTACAGGCCGCCGCTGAAAATGATCATCTAGACGTAGTCAAACTTCTGGTTAGCAAAGGTGCAGATATTGCCCATCGCAGTCCACATACGGCACTAGAACTGGCCGAAATGGCAGGCAATAAAGAAGTGATGGTTTATCTAAAAAGCTTGACCGGAACTATTTAAAGCAAAAGAGAACCTCAATCATGAGATTCTCTTTTTATGGTAGGAACTTAGGCAGCATCGCCTTCAAGTTCTTTTAAAATGGCTTCATTAAAGGCCGGAAGATCATCCGGATTCCGTGAAGTAATCAGTACCCAGCCGCCGGTATTACAGCGATGCACTTCTTCATCGACCCATTTACCGCCGGCATTTTCCAGATCCAGCTTGATGCTCTTATACGAGGTCAGATTCTTGTCTTTAATTCGATCTGCATCAATTAAGGCCCATGGCCCATGACAGATCGCCGCAATCGGTTTGTGATTGTCGGCAAAATGCTGAATAATTTTCTGGGCATCCTGATTAATTCTTAAAGTATCTGCGTTGACTGTACCACCTGGAATCACCAACAGATCATAATCATTCAGGTCGACATGGTCGAAACTGGTATCAGGCGTATATTGGGTAGCAGCTTTGGTATCACCTTTGACAGTGGCGACATCTTCATTTTTTTCTGCAGCATGAATCACTTCAAAACCTTTGGACTTTAAAAAATTTAAAGGCTCAGTCAGTTCATCATGTTCAATACCTTGATTGGATGTAATAAAGAGGACCTTTTTTACCATGATTGCTGTTCCCAAAAAATGTGAGGATTTTTAGCTTAACAACAAGCCGATTTTTACAATGTTGGAGTTTTAACTCGGAACTGTTAAGCAATGATAAATAAAGTAATGCACAGAAAAAGAAATAGCAGAAAAAAAGCCCCAACATCCTGTTGGGGCTTTTTCCGTATCTCGTGATTTAGGTATAACTCCTGTCGTACCTCACGTCCTGATGCTTGCTTATTCTTGTTGTTTTTAGGTTTTCGGAGCATCCTGCTCTCTATGTGTCTAAAGTAATACACAAGCAGATTTTGTACCAGCAGCAGATTGCGCTTATTGTTGTACGCTTTGACTTACATGAGCGCAGAGAAATTGAGCACGACCAGCTGCTGAATTCTTGGCATCAAAAATGTACATCTAAGCCAATATACGGGCCTTTAAATTCCAGCTGTAAATCTGGACGTTGATCCTGTTGAAAATCTACCGTCATCATGCGATAACCGATTTTGGCACCGACATCGACCAGCAGATTATCAATAAAATCATATTGTAACTCAGCCTGTACATCGGTCTTTTTACTATCGCTGCCATGACTGTAAACGGCTTCTGCTTTGGCACTCAGTCCGGTAAATGGCAATTTAACCCCTGCAGTTGCATAGAGCAGTGGAGTGTATTCATCCAGATCGTATTGCGTGAAAGCCTCGGTATTCAGGTTTTTTACCGTACCCTCCAGATTGCTTAAGCCTGCGCCTACATCGGCATGTACCACGGTATCCAGCAATTCGTAATACAGAATATAGTCAATATTCTTCAGTTCGATTTCTGAGGCATTGATCGGAGTGCTTTGTTCGCTGTTGCTGTCCAGATTGACATATTTGATTTTGGCATTCGGTAAAAGCGGAATCGGATGTTCAAAAGCCACGGACAGCTGCGCCGTACCTTGTCGATCCAGATCATGTTTCATACTGCTATTTTCGCTATAACCGTTAAAATTCCAGTAGCTGAGATCGGCTTTTGCCCCGATGAAATCTGCATGACTGAGCGTGCTTAATCCAAAACTGAAGAATAATGTGGCGAGTATTTTTGTCTGCATGACAGTGAGTCCCTAAAGCTTTATTAAAATTGAGCGTGTCTGGTTACTTAAAAACATCTTCTTAATATTTATCAGCAAGTGCATGATATAGAGAATTTCAAAAATGTATATCCTGGGATTTTGAAGGACTAAAAAATGCGATCTACAGCAGTACAACAGTGTAAAGACTATTCATTCTATGTGGCTGGTCAGGCGGTTCAGACCGGAGAATGGCTAGAGGTTAAACATAAATATACGCAAGCACTCTATGCACGTGTCGCTTTGGCCGATGCCAAAAGTCTGGAGCAGGCCATTCAGTCTGCCCTAGACACCGAGGCAGAGATGGCGGCTTTAGAACCCTTTCAAAAACAGAAAATTCTACTGCATTGTGTGCGCCGTTTTCATGAAATTCGTGAAGAACTGACTGAAATTCTGATTGCAGAAGGCGGTAAACCGCGCAAAGCGGCAGAAGCCGAAGTCGAGCGTCTGATTAATACCTTTCAAATTGCCGCAGATGCCGTGACTCAAATCGATCAGGGACGTATGCTGCCTTTGGCTGTAACCACGGCAGCATCGGGGTATCAGGGTATGGTTAAGCAGGTGCCGATTGGCGCAGTGTCTTTAATCAGCCCTTTTAATTTTCCCTTAAATCTGACCGCCCACAAAATTGCACCAGCGATTGCTGCCGGTTGTCCTTTCGTGTTGAAACCCGCCAGTCTGACGCCGATTTCTGCCTTGAAAATTGCCGAGATTCTGGCGGAAACCGATTTGCCGAAAGGCGCATTTTCAGTTTTACCCTGTCCGCGCGAGCTGGCCGATGTGCTGGTCACCGATGACCGTTTTAAATTACTCAGTTTTACCGGTTCCGATGTGGTGGGTTGGGATATGAAAGCGCGAGCTGGCCGCAAAAAAGTGGTTCTGGAGCTGGGCGGTAATGCCGCAGTGATGATCGAGCCGGATACCGAAATTAATGATGCCTTGATTACCCGTCTGGTTGGCGGTGCTTATGGTCATGCCGGGCAGGTCTGTATCAGTGTGCAGCGCATTCTGGTGCATCAGGATATTTATGCCGAAGTCAGAGATAAACTGCTTGCAAAACTCAAACATCTGAAAGCCACCGATCCAAATCTGAGCACAACTTTGGTGGGGCCGATGATCAAGGAAGCAGAAGCCAAACGCCTGAAAAAATGGCTGGAAAAAGCACTGAAAAAGGATGCGAAAATCCTGATTGGAGGTGAGCTAAATGGCGTGATGTTCGCACCGACTTTATTGGAAAACGTGGATCATGGTCTGGAAATTTACCGTGATGAAGTCTTTGGTCCGGTGGCGATGATTGAACCTTATCCTGATTTTGAAGCGGGGATTGCCTGTATCAATCGTAGCCGTTTTGGCTTGCAGGCCGGAGTTTATACCCAGAACTTGAACAAGATGCTGTATGCCTGGGATCATCTGCATGTCGGCGGGGTCATTATCAATGACATTCCATCTTTCCGGGTGGACAACATGCCCTATGGTGGGGTGAAGGATTCAGGTTTAGGCCGTGAAGGGATTCAATCTGCCATTCGCGATATGCAGGAAGAACGGATGCTGGTGATTAAATCTTAAGTAAATGACATCAATCGCTCAGATTCTATAATGAATTTGCTGCAGGTCAGACCGGGGTATTGCAGTCCATTTTCAGATGTCAAAGATGCACGTGGAGCAGGGCGATCAGATCTCTGCTCCGCGCATTTCAGCTATAGAGTGGCTCACATCGCGATAAGCCTTTGACTCGAATTCTTCTATAAATATAAGGCGATTTGGATGATCGCAGCATGAGCTTTGCTTGACTGCGGTTCTGTAGTCAAACTTAAGAAAGATATATTCCAAAAAGTTTGTCAATATATAGCCTATAAAATCAGGTAGGTTTCGTTGAATTATTGAACGCTTAATTCGAATAGATTATAAATAACGAATATTTTCAGCAGAATTTACAGAAAAAATTTAAAAAAGTCAGTATTGTTGAACCATCTACAAGGTCAGCTTTTCGATCAGACTTTAAGCAAGATGTAAGACCTGCTGACCTGTTTGTACATTAGAATTCGACGCCCAAAAGGTGCAGCTCTAATCCAAACACCCAAAATAAT
Organism: Acinetobacter sp. YH12100; assembly: GCF_013419135.1. Taxonomy (NCBI): domain Bacteria; kingdom Pseudomonadati; phylum Pseudomonadota; class Gammaproteobacteria; order Moraxellales; family Moraxellaceae; genus Acinetobacter; species Acinetobacter sp. YH12100. Next base: position 9,913 of record NZ_VPAQ01000009.1, read on the forward strand.
TGAAATGCTTCTTTATTTGCTTGCGCTATAACCATAACAAGCAGCATCTGAAGGGGTTTAAAGTTTAGGTGTTCTATGACAGAAACTCGTGAGAATTGGTCTGCACGATCAGGATTCATTATTGCAGCCATTGGTTCCGCCGTTGGCTTGGGAAATATCTGGCGTTTCCCTTATGTGGCTTATGAAAATGGGGGTGGGGCATTCCTGATCCCTTACCTGATTGCGATTTTTGCAGCAGGTTTGCCTTTATTGTTTTTAGACTATGCGGTCGGACACAAGTTCCGTAAAGCACCACCCATGGCCTATAAAAAACTCATGAATGCCGAATCCTTGGGGTGGTGGCAGGTGATGGTGACCCTGATCATCGGGATTTATTATGCCAGCGTCTTGTCCTGGGCCGGCAGTTATATGTTCTATTCCTTTGGGCAGCAGTGGGGCACAGATACCCAGGACTTCTTTTTCAACACTTATCTGCAAAATGGTGAAGGTTTAAGTTTAGGTTTTGTTCCTGTCCTGTTTTTTGGTCTGGTGGTTGTTTGGGCTGCGGTGATGCTGATTCTTTACGGTGGGGTACGCCGTGGAGTGGAACTGGCGAATAAAATCTTTATGCCACTTCTGGTAATTTTATTCTCTATTCTGGTGATTCAGGCAGTACGCTTACCGGGTGCAGTCGACGGCTTAAATGCTTTCTTTACGCCGAACTGGGAGGCCATGAGCAACTATAAAGTCTGGCTGGCCGCATTTGGTCATATCTTCTTCTCACTGTCGGTGGGCTTCGGGATTATGTTGACCTATGCCTCTTATTTGAAACGCAAAACCAACTTGACCGGTTCTGGGATCGTGGTAGCACTGGCCAACTCATCCTTTGAAATTCTGGCGGGTATTGGTGTATTTGCAGCGCTTGGTTTTATGGCCTTCAGCGCAGGTGCAAATGTTGAAGATGTCGTATCTGGCGGTATTGGTCTGGCCTTTATTGCTTTCCCGAAAATCATTTCCAGTTTAGGTGCAGGCGGTGACCTGTTTGGCTTCCTGTTCTTTGCTTCATTGACCGTTGCCGGTATTACCTCGATGGTCAGTATCCTGCAAGTTCCGATTGCCGCATTCCAGGACAAACTGGGCTGGTCGAAGAACAAGTCAGTCACGATTATTGCCGGTGGTTCAGCGGTGATTTCTACCTTGATGTTCTCGACCCATAGTGCGATTACCTTTGTCGACATTATTGACTACTTTGCCAATAATATCGGTATTGTCGGTGGTGGTTTGATCTCCATTATTCTGTTGTCGTGGTTCCGTCGTCCATTAATGAAGCAGCTGGAAGGCCATGTGAATCAGTTCGCCAGCGTGAAACTTGGTCGCAGCTGGAACTTCATGCTGACCGTCATCACGCCGTTGTCCTTATTAATGGCATTGGGTCTGACCCTGAAATCGATCATGGCAGAAGGTTATGGTGGCTATGCTGCCAGCACCCTGTGGATGGTGGGTGGAGGTGTCATGGCATTCTTTATTCTGGGCGCCATTCTGTTTAGTCTGGTCAAAGACCGTCATAGCTAGGAGAGCGACTATGAATACATCTGCACTGGTGATGATGATCATCTCTATCGTTTTATTGTGGGGTGGTCTGGTACTGTCCGTGATTCATCTGGCAAAAAATCCGGAAGAACCAGAAGACTAAAAATCTTCACATAAACCTACTGTTTTACTGTAAACGAAAGTCATTATCATCTATGGTGATAATGACTTTTTTAATGGCTGACGATTTGGCATGATTTCCGTTTCAGATGGACAAGTCTATACAGCCTTTGCCGTGACCTTCTTCGCTGGGCTTGCCACCGTGTTGGGTGGGGGACTGATACTCTTCTTAAAAAAACCCAATTTCCGTCTGCTGGCCTTTGGTCTGGCCTTTGCCGCGGGCGCCATGATCTATGTCTCTTTAACCGAAATTCTAAATAAATCGATTGCCTCCTTTAGTCTGGCTTTTGATGAAAAAACCGGTTTTGCCTTTGGCACCTTTGCATTTTTGTTGGGCGTGATTCTGGTGTTATTGCTGGATCATTTTGTGCCGAATCCGCATGAAACTGTTGAAACGCATGCCAGTGAGGGCGTCAGTTCACCGCAACTATTGCGTACCGGTATGCTGACTTTATTCGCCATTAGCGCACATAACCTGCCAGAAGGTCTGGCGACCTTTTTTGCCACGCTGGAAAGTCCTGCCTTGGGTGCGCCTTTGGCGGTGGCAATTGCGATTCATAATATCCCGGAAGGTGTGGCAATTGCCTTGCCAGTGTATATGGCGACCGGACGCAAAGATTATGCGCTCTGGGCCAGTCTGGTGTCGGGACTGGCTGAACCTTTGGGTGCCGCCTTGGGTTACTTTATTCTGGCACCTTATATGAGCGATACAGTATATGGTCTGGTTTTTGGTTTAATTGGCGGGGTGATGGTCTATCTGGCACTCGATGAGTTATTGCCGACTGCAAAACGTTATTCCGAAGGGCATGAAACGGTATATGGACTTGTGAGCGGTATGGCTGCGCTGGCCACCAGTCTGGTGATCTTTAAGTTTATTCAGTAAGTCCTGTTGCCATCCGGCAACTCCATAAAAAAAGCAGCCTAAGCTGCTTTTTTTGATTGTAAACTAATGATTTATGCGGTCTTTTCAATACGGCAATAGAAGAAACCGTCGCCTTGATCGGCTGTTGGTAACAACTGACGACCGTGAATCTGTTCGATGCCCCAATCGGCTTCAATCTTGATTTCTTTGGCATCGCTATGCTGGGCAAAGAACTCGACCATCTGCTGTTCATTTTCCGCTTTTAGAATCGAACAGGTGATGTACAGCAAAGTACCACCCACTTTTAGCTGCTGCCACATATTTTCCAGAATCTGCTTTTGCAGCGCGACGGTTTGCGGAATATCTGTGGAATGACGCAGCAAGCGAATATCCGGATGACGACGGATGACACCAATCGCAGAACATGGTGCATCCAGTACGATACAGTCGACCGGTTCAGGCGCTGTCCAGCTGATGGCATCGGCTGCAATAATTTCAACTTCGGCATATTCTGTTAACAGTAGGCGTTCCAGATTTTCTGCCACACGCACTAAACGTTTCGCGTCCTGATCAACTGCATACAGCTTTTTCGGGCTGTATTTTTCCAGAATATGCGCAGTTTTCCCACCCGGCGCAGCGCAGGCATCGACCACGACCTTGCCTTCAAGATCAGGCACTAAAGTTGCGCAAAGCTGTGCGTGTTCATCCTGAACTGAGAAACCGCCGGCTTCATAGCCCGGCAGGTTCGGAATATGCACATTCTGTTCCAGCACAATGCCGACTTCAGACAGGGTACAGGCGCGTGCTTCATAACCTTCTTCTTCCAGAATTTCCAGATATTCATCACGGCTGACCTGATTGACATTGACACGCAAGGTCAACGGCGCAATCTGTTTTAACTCGTGCGACAGTTCAGCCAGCTGTTCCGGCCAGTCTTTCTTTAAACGTTTGAATAACCAGCTTGGCAGGCCATGTGCCTGATTTAACGCCAGATCAAATTCTTCTGTTTCACGTGAAACACGACGTAACACCGCATTGACCAGACCACTTAAAGGTTCAAAGCCCAGCTGTTTGGCGGCAGTCACGGTTTCTGAAATGGCGGCATGTGCCGGAATGCGGGTACATAGAATCTGATATAAACCCAAATATAAGCAGCTTTCTAGGGCCTGGTTATCAAGGGGTTTAGTTAATAACGGCAGGGTAATGGCTTTCAGGCCATGCCACTGACGTAAACAGCCCAAGGTTAACTCGTGATATAAACCACGGTCACGTTCAGACACGATATTGATATGTTGATTGAGTACTGAAGCAAGTGATTGGCCATTTTGTACAGCCAAGAGTGTTTTGACAACTTGCGCGCGCAAATTCAAGTTTTTAGCTGATGATTGAATTTGGCTCATGCGAATTTATATCCTACCGATAGTTTTTGAGTTTGATTAATTTGAACAGCATTCAGGGCTTTGCCACCTGGCCATTGCAGATTGGTGATGCAAATGGCGTTCTGATCACCACACATCACATGTACGCCGTCTTTATCCAGAGCAATTACTTCACCTGCCACTGCAGCGGTTGCCTGCTGGGTAGAAAGTGATGAATTCCAGATGCGTAAATTGTTACTGTCATCCAGCGGGGTAAAGGCCACCGGCCAGGGATTAAAGGCGCGAATATTCCGGTCAATCTCTGCCGCAGGCTGGCTCCAGTTGATTTGTGCTTCCGCTTTTGAAAGTTTATGTGCGTAAACCGTAAGTGCTTCGTCTTGCACTTCACGTTCAGCCAAATATTTTTGTAAGCTTTCTTCAGACTCAAGTACCTGAACGGTAGCTTCAGCACCTTTAACAGCAAGTTTGTCGTGTAAGGTTGCAGAGGTATCTGTCGCTTCAATTGGGCAGATGGTTTTCAGCATCATATCGCCTGTGTCCAAGCCTGCTGCCATTTTCATGATGGTTACACCAGTCTCGGTATCGCCGGTGGCAATGGCACGTTGAATCGGTGCTGCACCGCGCCAGCGCGGAAGTAATGAACCATGAATATTCAGACAGCCATATTTGGGTGTATCCAGAACCACTTGTGGCAGAATCAGGCCATAGGCCGCCACCACCATCACATCTGCATTTAAGGCTTTGAGTTCTGCTTGCGCTGCCAGACCTTCTTCAGTCGATGACTTGAAGTGCAAAGGCTGATAGACCGGAATATTGTGTTCTAGCGCCAACTGCTTGACTACAGATGCCGTGAGTTTTTGCCCGCGTCCGGCTTTGCGGTCAGGCTGGGTATAGACCGCCACAATTTCATGCTCGGTTTTGAGTAGCGCAGCCAATGCAGTCGCTGCAAATTCTGGTGTGCCTGCAAATATGATCTTCACACATGAAATTCCAAATAAACTTAAAAGCTATTATAAGCCAAAAGCCAAATTTCAGCCTAATCGTTGCAAAAACTTATCCAAGAAGCTTGCTGAGTGCTTGAATTTCGGTGGAATTTTTATATAAAAAAAACTCATGCAAATTGTAAAAATTATTCATGAAAGTTTTGTATTGTCCTGACGATGATGGCGGTATAGTAGATTTCATCAAGAAATTTTTATCGCCAGATCATCATAATCTCTCTATAGATATTTTTGCCTGCATCTACAACCAAAAGGTCATCTTGTAAAACAAGGACTTGTAGTATGATAGGTCTAAAATGCAACTGATTTAAGCTCATTGTCAGTATGATTTAGCCAGAGTGGATCTGCCCGGTTCATTTCAAGCTCAAACTTTGTTGGAAATATAAAATGCCTGACTATCGTTCAAAAACATCGACACACGGAAGAAATATGGCTGGCGCGCGCGGTTTATGGCGTGCTACCGGAATGAAAGACGAAGATTTCGGTAAGCCGATTATTGCGGTCGTTAACTCATTCACGCAATTTGTACCGGGTCATGTCCATCTAAAAGACCTGGGTCAGCTGGTTGCACGTCAAATTGAACAAGCAGGCGGCGTAGCAAAAGAATTCAATACCATTGCTGTCGATGATGGCATCGCGATGGGTCATGACGGCATGCTGTACTCATTGCCTTCACGTGACCTGATTGCTGACTCGGTTGAATACATGGTTAATGCACACTGTGCAGATGCGATGGTGTGTATTTCAAACTGTGACAAAATCACCCCGGGCATGCTCATGGCAGCCATGCGTTTGAACATTCCTGTGGTGTTTGTTTCAGGCGGCCCGATGGAAGCGGGTAAAGTGCAAATTCGTGGCAATGAACAGGCAATTGACCTTGTTGATGCGATGATTGTGGCGGCAGATGACAACTACACAGACGAAGAAGTCAAAGCATACGAACGTTCTGCATGTCCAACCTGTGGTTCTTGTTCAGGTATGTTTACGGCCAACTCAATGAACTGTTTGACTGAAGCTTTGGGTCTTTCATTACCGGGTAATGGTTCTACGCTGGCAACACATGCCAACCGTAAGAAATTATTTGAGCGCGCAGGTCAGTTGATCGTTGAAATCACCAAGCGTCATTATGAACAGAATGATTACAGCGTATTGCCACGTAATGTAGCAACCAAAGCATCCTATGAAAATGCCATGACTTTGGACATCGCGATGGGTGGTTCAACCAACACCGTTCTTCACTTGTTGGCAGCTGCTCACGAAGCAGAAGTAGACTTCACCATGGACGATATCGACCGTTTATCTCGTAAAGTGCCTGTACTGTGTAAAGTGGCACCTGCGGTTAAAAACGTCCACATGGAAGATATTCACCGTGCCGGCGGCATTATGTCGATCCTCGGTGAACTAGACCGTGGTGGCTTACTGGATACGTCTGTACCGACCGTACATGAAGCAACGTTGAAAGATGCTTTAGACAAATGGGACATCATCCGTACTGAAGATGAAGAGGTATATAACTTCTTCAAATCGGCACCGGGCGGTGTACCAACCCAAACTGCATTCTCACAAGATCGTTATTACACCCGTCTAGATGGCGACCGTGAAAATGGTGTAATACGTAATGTTGAACATGCCTTCTCGCAAGACGGCGGTTTGGCAGTGCTTTACGGCAACATTGCACTGGATGGTTGTATCGTCAAAACTGCGGGTGTAGATGACTCTATCTTGAAATTCAACGGCACAGCACGTGTATTTGAAAGCCAGGATGATGCAGTTGAAGCCATTCTTGGTGGGAAAATCGTGGCAGGTGATGTGGTGCTGATCCGTTATGAAGGTCCACAGGGTGGTCCAGGCATGCAAGAAATGTTGTACCCAACCAGCTACTTAAAATCGAAAGGTTTAGGTAAAGACTGTGCACTTGTCACTGATGGTCGTTTCTCTGGTGGTTCTTCAGGTCTTTCCATTGGTCACGTTTCCCCAGAAGCAGCTGAAGGCGGCACAATTGCCCTGGTTGAAGATGGCGACCGTATCGAAATTGATATTCCAAACCGTAGCATTCATTTAGCCGTTGCTGAAGATGTATTGGCAGCACGCCGTGAAGTACAAGAAGCCAAAGGTTGGAAGCCTGCAAAGGAACGTCCACGTAAAGTATCTAAAGCGCTGAAAGCCTATGCAATGCATGCCACCAGTGCGGCGAAAGGTGCGGTACGTGATATCTAAGCTGTAATTTTACAGATTTAAATAGCACTCCAGATGGGGTGCTTTTTTTATACAAGAAACTATACAATGATCTTAAAATAAATTGTCCAAGACCGACGCTTAAAATCGGTCATCGCCCAGGAAGAGAATAATGAGTAAAGATAATATCCGCGAGCATTCTGCCCCCGTTTATGAAGGTATTGAAAATGCACCGGCGCGTTCCATGATGCGTGCCACCGGTTTTCAGGATGCCGATTTTAACCGGCCATTTATCGGCATTGCTTCGACCTGGGCCAATGTCACGCCTTGTAATATGCATATTGATGGTCTGGCCAGAACCGTAGAGCAGGGCGTGAGTGCGGCGGGTGGCAAGGGCATTATCTTTAATACCATTACCATTTCAGATGGCATTTCCAATGGCACCGAAGGCATGAAATATTCCCTGCTGTCACGGGAAGTGATCGCAGATTCGATTGAAACCGTGGTCGGCTGTCAGGCTTATGATGGTGTGATTGCCATTGGTGGCTGTGACAAAAATATGCCCGGCTGCATCATGGGATTGGCGCGCCTCAACCGTCCGGGGCTGTTTATTTATGGCGGAACCATCAAACCGGGTGAAGGTCATACCGACATGATTTCAGTGTTTGAAGCGGTGGGTCAATATGCCAAAGGTGAAATCAACGCGATTCAGGTCAAGCATATTGAAGAGGTTTCCTTGCCAGGTCCGGGTTCGTGTGGCGGTATGTACACGGCCAACTCGATGGCCTCTGCGATTGAAGCTTTAGGTATGAGCCTGCCGGGCTCTTCGGCACAGGAAGCGGTATCGGAAGACAAGCAAATTGACTGTGCCCGGGCCGGTGAAGCGGTGATGAACCTGTTGCGACTGGATATTAAGCCGCGCGACATCATGACCAAAGCCGCCTTTGAAAACTCGATTAAAGTCTTGATTGCGCTGGGTGGTTCGACCAATGGTGTACTGCATCTTTTAGCCATGGCACATACCGCAGGAGTGGAATTGAGTCTGGATGATTTCGTGCGGATTGGTAAAGATATTCCGGTGGTGGCCGACGTGCGTCCATCAGGTAAATATCTGATGTCAGAACTGATTGCGATTGGCGGCATTCAACCACTGATGAAGCGCATGCTGGATGCCGGCATGCTGGATGGCTCATGTCTGACGGTCACAGGTAAGACGCTGGCAGAAAATCTGGCCGATGTGCAGGACTATCCGGAAGGCCAGCAGATTATTCTGCCTTTTGATGCGCCAGTGAAAAAAGACTCACATCTGGTGATTCTAAAAGGCAATCTGTCACCGAAGGGCGCGGTCGCCAAAATTACCGGTAAGGAAGGACTGCATTTTGCTGGCCCAGCTCGCGTGTTTGAAGGTGAGCAGGGCGCCATGCGCGGTATTCTGGATGGCGAAGTCCAGCCGGGTGAAGTGGTGGTGATTCGTGGCGTTGGTCCCAAAGGTGGCCCGGGAATGCCAGAAATGCTGAAACCGACCTCTGCGATTATCGGGAAGGGCTTAGGCGCTTCGGTGGCTTTAATTACTGACGGACGCTTCTCGGGTGGCAGTCACGGTTTTGTGATTGGTCATGTCACCCCCGAAGCTTATGATGGCGGCCCGATTGGTCTGGTACAAAATGGTGACCAGATCTCGATTAATGCGGAAACCCGGGAAATGACCTGGCATGTCGCGGAAGAAGAAATTGCCGCACGTCAAGCGGCCTGGGCAAAACCTCAGCCCAACTATACCCACGGTGCATTGGCCAAATTCGCCAAACTGACTTCAGGGGCAGAAACTGGGGCGGTCACTGACCTGAATCTTGAGCTCTAATCCATTGTTAAACATTGAACATTTGCTTATGACTTGATATAAGTTTTTACACCATGCAGGGCTTTGGCTCTGCGATCTTAAAAATAGATTATTCTGCGCAGATTGAGCTTTGTCGAGCTGCGCACTGTCATTCTTGTCGAGGCCGATCTCATGTCGCTGTTACGCCGTTGGTTTGATCCAATCCGATCGAGTTGGTTTTACCAGAAACCAATCCGTCAAACGGTGTTATCTATTCAAGATGGGCTGAGTATCCATTTAAGACTGGATGATGTGTACAGCTATCTGGCGGTACAGCAGTTACCGCAGCTTGAAGAAATTTTAAGTCCGCAGCTCAAGCCGCTGAAAGTCGTCATTTCCAGTGTGCATGCCGAAGCACCCAATCAGATGTCTTTTGATGAATGGCAGCATTACACGATTAATGATGCCAAGATCTTGTCGAAACAGCATCGTTTCAGTTTTCATGACACGCCAGAATTGCCAAGCGCTGAAGCCTTGCAACAGGCGGAACTGATTTTACGGCGCACCCCGCTACGCGGGCAGGATTTCCTGTATCTGCTGGAAGATGTATTTCATATGCTCTGGCAAAAGCAGACCGGAAAATTACGTACCTTATATGCCATGGCCAGCCGCCATCATCAGCCACAGGATTTTCCCGAACGCATTTTTGACCAGACCCCGGTTCTGGCCAGCTATTTTGATTTGGGAGGCCGCCAGTATCAGGCGGTGGATGACCTATTACGTCTGACTCGGCGTCTGGAGCAGCAGAAACTGCTCACCGGCAATCCGATTTTCCTGATCAATCATATTGAATGGCGTGAGCATCTGATCAGTGATGCCGAAGAGCTGAACGAGATCCAGTCGATGGACCCGGAACTGGATTTATATATTGCGCTGGAAGATCCGATTTCCTGGTTGTTGCTGGCCTATATCAAAGAAGAACTGGCGGATTATTATAATATCCAGCTGAAGGTCTATCCTTTGTCTTACCGTGGCCGGGATGAGTTTGACTGGAGTCTGGCCACGCGTTTGTCGAAACGGACTGAGGTCGAATTTACCCCGTTCTGCCGTCCGACTGAACAGGCGATTGCCCCCATGGCGCAGTTATTTTATAGCTGTCCTGAAGAACAGCGCATTGAGGCCATGTATCAGATCTTGCAAGCTGTCTGGACCCGTGGTCAAGACTTGTCCTATGCACCGCATTTCCAGCGTATGCAGCAGCAACTCAACATTGCCGAGCTGAGCCAGGACGATATTCTGGCCAAGTTGCAGGACAATGATATGCTCTGTGAAATGAAGTCGCAGCCGAACTTTCCGGTACTGGAACTGCGTATCGATGATCAAAGTTATACATTTAATAGCTTATATCGGGTCTGGATGATTGAAAGTATTTTCAGTAATGTGTTAGAAGAAAAGTATAAGAGTAATAATCAAACTGAAAGTGAATTGAAAAAACATGGAAAAGATCAAAGCTGAATCACTAGAACATGCACGTCAACAGATCGATGCCATTGATACAGCTTTAGTTGAGCTGATCGCTGCGCGTCAATTTTATGTTGATCAAACCACCCGTTTTAAAAAAACTGAAACCGATTTACAGTCACCGGAACGTATGGAGCAGATTGTAGAACATGTCAGAGCACTGGCGCAGCAGCAGGGCGTCGATCAGGAATTTATTGAACATCTGTATCGTGAAATGTTTCATTATTTCATTCAACGTGAATTGAAAGAGTTTCGCCCTTAACCAGACTTGTGCTTTAACAGAAGCCTTGCGGGGCTTCTTTTCATTTCTTTAATCGCAAAGTTGCAAAATACAAAGATAAAAAAAGCAGCCATTCGGCTGCTCAATACTTTTATTTCGAGTTTTATTTTTTATCGGCCAGACTAAAGAACCAGTTCAGGATTAATGCGGCAAAAGTTGCCGTACCAATACCACCCAGATTAAAACTGCCAAATGTCAGGGCAAAATCACCGGTACCTAAAATAATGGTCACTGCAGCCACCATCAGGTTTTTGTTTTGCGAGAAATCGACTTTATTTTCAATCCAGATTTTGGCACCGGCAATGGTAATCAAACCAAAGACCACAATCGAAGCACCGGTCAGAATCGCGGTGGGAATGGTATGAATCACCGCCCCAAACTTGGGTGATAAACCCAGGAAGATCGCAAAGACACCAGCCACTGCAAAAATGATGGTCGAATAAACCCGTGTTACGGCCATGACCCCAATATTTTCACCATAGGTGGTCATGCCCGGGGCACCCACACCGCCTGCCAGAGTGGTTGCAACACCATCTGCAACAAAGGCTTTACCAATATGCGGATCCAGATTCTCTCCGGTCATCGCGCCTACCGCTTTGATATGTCCCAGATTTTCAGCCACCAAAATCAGTGCAATCGGTGCAATGATCAACATGGCATTGACTTCAAAAGTCGGTGCGTGGAAGGTCGGTAACCCGAACCAGGCGGCTTGCTGAATGGGCAGGAAATTGATTGCAGTGCCATAACCCATAATATTGCTGAGCACGAAATAGATCAGATAGGCCAATAACAGCCCCACCAATAATAGCAGGCGTTGTAGCAGGCCCTTGGTAAAGACGGCAATTGAGCCCATACACATGACGGTAACCAGAGACATCCACATATTAAAGGTGTTGCCCATCACGCTTTTTACCGTCACCGGCGCCAGGTTTAGACCAATGATCATCACTACGGCACCGGTCACCACCGGTGGCATCAGCTTTTCAATCCAGCGGGTACCCGTCGCCATGACCAGAAAACCCATCAGGGCATAGAAGATACCACAGGCAATAATACCGCCGGCTGCGACGCCAATATTGGGGTTGAGTCCACCACCACCGGCATAACCGGTTGCCGCGATGACCACCCCAATAAAGGCAAAGCTTGAACCTAAATAACTTGGAACCCGGCCACCGGTAATCAGAAAGAACAGGATGGTACAAATCCCTGACATTAAAATGGCCAGGTTAGGGTCAAAGCCCATTAAAAAAGGTGCCAGTACAGTCGCGCCAAACATGGCAAAAGCATGTTGTACACCCAAAACGACCGTTTGTGCGGGTGGCAAATACTCTGCGGTACCTACTGGGCGTGCATCGATGCTGCCCTCATAAGGGCGCCATTTGGGAAACCAACTGGACATAAAATGAGCACTCGAAAGATAAATTGTGCACATCATACTCTTGTTCTTTAGAAGATTTAATCACTTAAACAAAATTTTTGTTCAAATTAATTCTATGACTTTATTTAATATTTTACCGGGTGGTAAAAGAATTTTGAGTTAAAACTAAAGTGAAATCAGTAGATTAATTTCTTATAATCAATAGGGCTATGTATAAATAAATCTGATTTACTATATAAAATAAAATATTTCTTGGCTATTGACTGCTCAATAAAAAAGCACATCGCGAAGATGTGCTTTTAAACAGTCTGTTTGGATTAACCGGTATTACGTAAACCGGCTGCAATGCCGGCAATGCTGACCATTAAGGCATGATCCACCGGGGTATTTTCAGCTTGCTGCTGTTGCAGATAGAGACGACGACGTTTCATCAGCTCGGCTTGCAGCAAATGTAGTGGCAATAAATACGGTTTACGGACTTTCATGGATTGATCCAGAACGCCGTTGCTACTCAGCAATTTGGATTCACCCTTTAACGTCAGCAAGGTCTGTACAGCATCCTGCAAACGCTGACGCAGTTCTGTTCCCAGAACTTTAAGATCTTCATCCTGGGTCAAATGCGATTCATAATATAGCGCCACATTGGCATCGGCTTTGGACAGTACCATTTCCAGCATATCAATCAGGGTCTGAAAATACGGCCACTCTGCCAGCATCTCATCCAGTACCGTGCGTTGTCCCTGATCCAGTACCGCATTTAATGCAGCACCGGTACCGAGCCAGGCCGGTAACATCAGGCGAATCTGGGTCCAGGCAAAGACCCAGGGAATCGCTCGCAGTGATTCAATCCCACCACTGACTTTACGTTTCGCCGGCCGTGAACCCAGTGGCAGCATTTGCAGTTCAAGTTCTGGCGTGACGGTACGCAGGTATTTCACAAAATACGGATTTTCCCGGACGGTCTGGCGATAGACCTGCACCGATAGCTCGGTCATTTGATGCATCAAGTCGCGCCATTCCTGTTTGGGTTCAGGTGGCGGGAGTAAGGTCGCTTCCAGTGTTGCAGCGGTATAAATTTCCAGATTCTGCAGGGCGATTTCTTCCAGACCGAATTTGAAACGGATCATTTCGCCCTGTTCAGTCACCCGGATCGCACCTGAAATCGACCCTGGCGGTTGAGAGAAGAGTGCCTGCTGGGTTGGCGCACCGCCACGGCTAATTGAACCGCCACGACCATGGAACAGGGTCAATTGCACGCCATGTTGCTGGGCGATCGCCGTCAATTCTTCTTGGGCACGATACTGTGCCCAGTTGGCCGACATAAAACCGGCGTCCTTGGCTGAATCCGAATAGCCAATCATCACTTCATGCTTGCCCTGAATATGCTGTTTATACCAATGCATATTGAACAGGGTCGACATGGTCTCGGCTGCACCGTCCAGATCTTTGAGGGTTTCAAACAGCGGTACCACTCGTAATGCGTGCTTGATACCCGCTTCTTTTTGTAGAAGCAATACCGCCAGCACATCACTTGGATATTCCGCCATGGAAATAATATAGGCACCCAGAGACTCACTTGGCTGTTCTGCCAGGGTGCGCATGGTGGCAAAGACTTCCTGTACATCCGGATGCTGAATCAGACTGCCGGCTGGTTCATTCAGATGTTTTGGGAGCAAGGGACGTTTGCTTTGCAATTCTTGCAGTAAAAAGTTTTGACGTGCCTGTTCGGTCCAGGTGTCAAAATTTCCCAGCCCTAAATATTCAGTAATCGCCGAGATTGCCTGACGGTGACGACCTGATTCCTGACGAATATCCAGTTTCAGTAACTCAATCCCAAAGCTGTTGACCCGGTAAATAAAGTCCAGCAGGCTGCCATTGGCAATTTCGGCCAGATTGCAGTGCATTAAGGAGCGATAGCAGGTCAATAGTGGCTGTAATAGCTCATCTTTACTTTTAATGACTAAACTATCATCGGCATCATTGCCCTTTAACTTTTCTGCCAGCCAGTGTCGGGTCGCTTTCAGGCGGCTACGGGTATCACGTAAATATTCACGATAGGGTTCAGGATGGTCCTGACCCAATGCCTCGGAGATTTCCGTACTACATTGCTGAATGGACAGTTCCCAGCGCAGGTTCTCAATATCGCGTAAATACAGATCGGCAGCTTTCCAGCGTGACAGCCACAGCACTTCTTGCGTCACATTATGGGTAACATTCGGGTTGCCATCGCGGTCACCACCCATCCAGGAAGCAAAACGTACCGGTGCAATATTTAAGGGCAGGTTCTGGCCGCATTGTTGTTCGACCATGTCATTTAGTTCCCGGATAAATTTCGGGACTGCATTCCACAGGGTCTGTTCAATGGTCGTAAAGCCCCATTTGGCTTCATCGATCGGGGTCGGACGATGCTGACGGATTTCATCGGTTTGCCAGGCCGAGCTAATCAGCTGTTTCAGATCTGCCAACACCGCCTGACGTTCACGCGGCGTGAGTTTCTGCTGGTCGAATTTGGACAGGGCATTATTGATACCATCATATTTCTGGATCAGGGTGCGGCGGCTGACTTCTGTCGGATGCGCGGTCAGTACCAGTTCAATTTTTAATTCACAGATTTGCTGGTACAGCGTGTCGGCAGAAATCTCCTGCTGTTTAAATTTTTCAAATAACGGTACCAGAGGATTAGGGGATTCTGCCGTGTCATCGAATTCGCTTTGGCGACGACGACGCACCACATGATATTGTTCGGCAATATTGGCAAAGTTCAAAAAATGGGTAAAGGCACGGGTTAGAGGCAGGATTTCCGCATCTTCCAGACTCAAAAATAATTGTTCTAGCTGTTTTTCTGCTTCGACCTGTCCATCACGTGCGCCTTTAGATAAAGCACGAATCTGCTCAATCTGATTAAACAAATCCTGCCCCGCATGTAATTTTAAGGTTTCCCCCAGCAAATTACCCAGTAAGCGTACGTCTTCGCGTAGTGGTGCATCAATTTGTTGAATCATTTTTATATTCCCTTAAATGCTTGCTTTGACTATACCGCGACTGTAGGACAATCCAAGTCCTTTACAGACAAAAGTTGCAGATATTTTGCGGTTTTTTTAGCAAATTTTAGCCAGTATCCTGTCGCCAGCACTCAAGCGATCAGAAGGAATTTAATCAGCAATGGCATATTTCAGCATAAACAATTCAATCGCCTGATTAATGATCTGCTGCTGTTCTGTACTGGAGGGCGGAGCTGTAAGTCCGAGCAGGATTTTTTGATGACGTGTTCCGGTCAATAGGGACACGATCAGCTCGGTCTGTTTCTCGGGTCGATCGACCTGAATAAACTGGTAGTGCTGCGCCAGCGCAAAGAAATCATGCCAGACCGCCTCCAGTTTGGCATGCGAGGCCTGATAAAACTGCTCTGCCAGCGGGCTTTGCTGCGAGGCCAGCTCCATGAGTAATAGGTCCAGTTTGATGGCTTCAGGCAGGCTAATAATATTCAAAGCGCGTAAACAGGCCCGATAAAATTCCTGAGCAAAGTCACTGCTTGGCTGCAAGACCTGCGGATGCTCATGCAGAATGGCTTCACAGGTATCTTCAATGGCACAGCTGAACAGCGTCGCCTTGTCCTGAAAATGGTTATAGACCGTCAGTTTGCTCACCCCTGCTTCACGGGCAATCTGGTTCATGCTGGAGGCATGATAACCATGCGCTAAAAATAGCGCTTTGGCCGCGCTCAGGATGCGTTGGCGTTTCTCCAGATCTTTCGGTCGTCCTACAGGTATTTGCACAATTTCTTCCAAAAAAAGTCAACTTGGTCATTGCTTTGAGGGTTCTGTTGTAATTAGTGTACCGGGTGGTATATTAATTAAAAAACAAGCAATTCAATATATCAGCATAGTTTGCCCGAAAAAAGATGATCAGATAAGAGCGAATAAGATGAGCAGGATTTACAGCGTGTTGGCTGGCATGATGATGCTTTGCAGTGTGACCTTAAATGGGTGCAGTAAAGATACAATCGCCGCAGAACAGGAAATTCCCTTTGTCATGGTGACCACACCGAGCACTTCACAGCATGAACTGAAAAGTTATGCCGGCGATGTGCAGGCGCGTCAGCAAACAGCACTGGCCTTTCGGGTAGCGGGACAGGTGACCCAGCGCTTCGTTGATGTCGGGGACCAAGTCAAAGTCGGACAGGTGCTGGCCACACTGGATGTAAAAGATGCCCAGTTGCAGCTGAATGCGGCACGTGCCCAGCTGGAAAACGCGCAGTCTGCCAGTAAAATTGCTCAGGATGAACTACAGCGTTTCAAGCAGCTGTTACCGGTCAATGCCGTGAGTCGCTCGCAATATGATGCCATCGATAATCAATATAAAGCTGCACAGTCGAGTCTGAAACAGGCGCAATCCAATTATGATACTGCCAAAAACCAGACCACTTATAACCAGCTGATTGCCACTAAAAATGGCGTGATCACGGCACGCAATATCGAAACGGGTCAGGTGGTCGCAGCCGGGCAAGCGGCATATGAGTTAGCCATTTCCGGTGAGCGTGAAGTGGTGATTGGCGTGCCGGAACAGGCCATTTCAGAGGTCAAGGTCGGACAGCCTGCCACGGTGACTTTATGGTCCAAACCTGAAGAAAAATTTAGTGCCTTTGTCCGTGAAATATCACCAGCTGCGGATCAGTCCCGTACCTTCCGGGTCAAAGTCTCACTGCGCGAAGGCAATGCTCAGATCCAGCTCGGACAAAGTGCCCGGGTGTTTTTTCAGCACAGCCGGGACAATAGGCTCAGTGTACCGCTGTCCAGTGTCTCAGCCACAGATCAACAAGCCTATGTGATGCTGGTCAAGCCGGATCATACTGTACACAAAGTCCCGGTGACTTTAGGGGCTTATGGTCGCGATAGCGTACCGGTACTCAGTGGCCTGAAAGCGGAAGATTATGTGGTGATTGGCGGCGTACATTTGCTGCGTGACCAGCAAAAAATCAATCCGATTGATCGTGAAAACCGTCCTGTGACCATTCAGGCAGGGAGTTAAGCATGAACTTTAACCTGTCGGAATGGGCCTTAAAAAATAAAGGTCTGGTGCTGTATTTTATGATCCTGCTCGGTCTGATCGGCATCGTCTCTTATTCCAAACTGTCACAAAGTGAAGATCCGCCTTTTACCTTTAAAGTCATGGTGATCCAGACCTATTGGCCGGGTGCCAGTGCCAAAGAAGTATCCCTACAGGTCACGGATCGGATTGAAAAGGAACTGATGACCACGGGTCAGTATGACCGCATCATGGCCTATTCGCGTCCGGGTGAATCCATGGTGACCTTTATTGCTAAGGATTCTCTGGCTTCGAAAGATGTGGCCGATGTCTGGTATAACGTCCGCAAGAAAGTCAGCGATATCCGGCATGAATTGCCACAAGGGGTACAAGGTCCGTTCTTTAATGATGAATTCGGCGATACCTTTGGCAATATTTATGTGCTCAAGGGTAAAGATTTTGACTATGCGACCCTCAAGGAATACGCTGACCGTTTGCAGCTACAACTGCAACGGGTCAAAGATGTCGCCAAAGTCGATTTAATCGGCCTGCAAGACCAGAAAATCTGGATTGAGATTTCCAACACCAAAGTCATCCAGCTCGGAGTTCCAGTCAGCGCCATTCAGCAGGCTTTGCAGCAGCAAAATGCCATGGCCCATGCCGGTTTTTTTGAAACCGGCTCAGACCGGATTCAGGTTCGGGTCAGCGGTGCTTTAAACAGTATTGAAGAATTACAGCAACTGCCACTTTTGATAAATGGCAAAACCATTCAGCTGGGAGATGTCGCTGAGATCTATCGCGGCTTTAGTGATCCGGCCCAACCCCGGATGCGTTTTATGGCTGAAAATGGCATTGGTATTGCCGTGTCCATGCGCAAAGGCGGCGATATTCTGGCACTGGGCAAACATCTGGAACAGGAATTTTCCCGTCTGCAAAAAACCTTGCCCCTTGGCATGGAGCTGCAAAAAGTCTCCGATCAGCCAGTGGCAGTCAAACGCAGCATTAACGAATTTATGAAAGTGCTGGCAGAGGCAGTAATTATTGTGCTGCTGGTCAGTTTCTTCTCGCTGGGTTTTCGTACCGGACTGGTGGTGGCCTTTTCGATTCCGCTAGTATTGGCCATGACCTTTGCCGGCATGCATTTATTTGATGTCGGCCTGCATAAAATTTCCTTGGGTGCCCTGATTCTGGCACTCGGTCTTCTGGTCGATGATGCCATTATTGCCATTGAAATGATGGCGATTAAAATGGAGCAGGGCTATAGCCGGCTTGAGGCGGCAGGCTTTACCTGGAAAACCACCGCCTTTCCAATGCTGACCGGCACCCTGATTACCGCCGCCGGATTTTTACCGATTGCCACAGCAGCATCGAGTACCGGTGAATATACCCGTTCTATTTTTCAGGTGGTCACGATTGCACTGCTGATGTCCTGGATTGCCGCGGTGTTATTTGTGCCTTATCTGGGTGATAAACTGCTACCCAATTTCAACAAAGACTTGATACAAAAAGCGCCGTGGTATCAGCGCCTTTGGGCGCGTTTGCGCAAGCAGCCTGAACCTCAGCCGGTCGTGCATCATGCCGGCGAACAGCATGACCCTTATCAAACCCGGTTTTATCAAGGTTTTCGCCGTTGGGTAAATACCTGTGTGACCTATCGTAAGACCGTGATTACAGCAACGGTAGGAATTTTTATTCTCTCCATTTTAATGTTTAAGCTGGTGCCACAGCAATTTTTCCCGCCCTCGAATCGGGCTGAAATTCTGGTGGATCTCAAACTTGAAGAAGGCGCCTCTCTGAAAGCCACCGAAGCTGCGGTGAAAAAAGTTGAAGCCTTTTTGTCGAAACAGCAGGGCATTGATAACTATGTGGCCTATGTCGGAATTGGTTCTCCGCGTTTCTATTTACCGCTGGATCAGCAGCTGCCGCAAACCAGTTTTGCCCAGTTTGTGGTGCTGGCATCCTCTTTGGAAGATCGTAACGAAATCCGTCAATCCTTGAGTGACCAGATTCGGCTGTTATTACCGGAAGTCCGTACCCGGGTGTCCCTGCTGGAAAATGGCCCTCCAGTCGGTTATCCATTGCAGTTCCGGGTCTCTGGTGAAAATCTGGGACTGGTTCGTGAATGGGCGCAGAAAGTCGCCGCAACCGTGGGCGATAATCCGAATACCACCAATGTACATCTAGACTGGGGGGAGCCGAGCAAAGTCATCAAACTGGAGATCGATCAGGATCGTGCCCGTCAGTTGGGCGTGACTAGCAGCGAACTGGCCAATGTGCTGAACAGCTCGATTTTGGGGGCCGGCATTGATCAGTATCGGGAAAAGCGTGAACTGATTGAAATCCGTTTACGTGGTGCGCAGGCTGAACGTGTTGATGTCGCTTCTTTAAGCAGTCTGGCGATACCGACGTCACGTGGTACTTCGGTACCGTTGGCACAGCTTGCCAACATTGAATATAGCTTTGAAGAAGGCTTGATCTGGCATCGGAATCGTTTACCGACCATCACAGTGCGTGCCGATATTCGCACGGCCTTACAGCCGGCCACTGTGGTGAATGAATTATACGATTCACTGCACCAACTTCGAGCTGAGTTGCCGAATGGCTATCTGCTGGAAGTCGGCGGCACGGTCGAAGAATCCGCGCGTGGCCAGAACTCGGTCAATGCCGGCATGCCTTTATTCCTGGCGGTGGTGATGACCCTGTTAATGATTCAGCTCAAGAGCATCTCACGGGCCTTTATTGTATTCCTGACCGCACCTTTAGGCATTATCGGGGTGGTGTTATTCCTGTTACTTTTCAATAAACCTTTCGGTTTTGTGGCCATGCTCGGGACGATTGCGCTTTCTGGAATGATCATGCGAAATTCCCTGATTCTGATTGACCAGATCGAGCAGGATATTCAGGCCGGAGAATCCCCATGGGATGCCATTATCAATGCCACAGTCCGCCGTTGTCGCCCGATTGTCTTGACCGCACTGGCCGCTGTTTTAGCCATGATTCCCTTGTCCCGCAGTATTTTTTTCGGGCCGATGGCAGTGGCCATTATGGGCGGTTTAATTGTGGCGACACTTCTGACCCTGTTTTTCCTGCCTGCACTATATGCACAGTGGTTTAAAGTGAAAAAAAGTTTAAATTCTGTTTAAATTTGTCATAATTTCAGGTGCGAAATTTGGAAATTTTCAATATAGTAGCACCTGAGATTTTTATAATTTAAAAAAATAAGTAATTGCTGCATTGGCCGAGCTGCCAATACGGTAACGAGGTTGAACCAAACATGACTCAAGATACATTAACCAAGATGCGACGTTCCGTAGCGATGGCTTATGTCTTCATGTTTTTGGCCTTATTTACGCTATTTAGTGGACTTTTTGCTTACTGGTTGGCCCGTAAAGTGACGCAAGTCGATTATGCCGAAGTCTGGTTACAGGCGCAGGCCTTGTGGATCATGCGAAATATCGTGATTTATACCATTTTGGCGCTCTTTGCTGCGCTGTGGTTTATTCCGCTGTTTTTCTTTGCCTGGGACAGCCAGTTATGGGTCAAGGCCTGTGTCGTGACCGGGGTGATTTTCAGCTTTATTGCCTTTATTTTCCTGCTCAATGCCTGGTTTAAAGGCCTGCATAAATTCTCTCAAAATAAAGCCGTGTTCTAAAGCATATAATTTTTTTCATATTTCCCCTTGTAAAATCAGGTTTGACCCCAATTTCAGACCTCAGTTGAATATTAAACAAAATTCCGTGAGGAGCATCGCCAGACATGGCTAAACGTGATTATTATGAGGTTTTGGGCGTCGCTAAAACCGCTAGTGATGATGAAATCAAAAAAGCCTACCGTAAGTTGGCGATGAAATATCATCCAGACCGTAACCCGGACAATGCTGAAGCTGAAGATAAATTTAAAGAAGCAGCAGAAGCCTATGAAGTACTGTCTGATGGTGAAAAGCGCAGCATGTACGACCGTATGGGCCATCAGGCCTTTGAAGGGGGTATGGGCGGCGGTGGCGGCTTCGGTGGTGGTTTCAGCGCAGAAGACATTTTCAGCCAGTTCGGTGATATTTTCGGTGGTGCTTTCGGTGGCGGCGGTGGTCGTGGCCAGCAACGTGCACGCCGTGGTTCGGACTTACGCTATGTGATGGAATTGACCCTGGAAGAAGCGGTCAAGGGCGTCAAGAAAACCATTACTTTTACTGCACCGGCACCATGTGATGCCTGTGATGGTAAAGGCTCAAAAAATCCAAATGATGTAGAAACCTGCCGTACCTGCCATGGTGCCGGTCAAGTGCGTATGCAGCAAGGTTTCTTCTCGGTGCAGCAAACTTGTAGTACCTGTCGCGGTCAGGGCAAGATCATCAAGAACCCATGTAATAAATGTCATGGTTCAGGTGTGTCGGATCGTCAGCAAACACTAGAAGTTACTATTCCTGCGGGTGTGGATAATGGCGACCGCGTACGCTTGACCGGTAAAGGTGAAGCGATTCGTGATGGTCAGTCAGGTGATTTGTACGTCGAAGTAGTGGTGCGTGAGCACGAAATCTTCCAGCGTGATGGTGCTGACCTGTATATGGATGTGCCGGTTTCAATCGCCGATGCAGCCTTAGGTAAGGAGGTTCAGATTCCGACTCTAGACGGTCGCGTAAGCCTGAAAATTCCTGAAGGAACGCAAACGGGTAAACTGTTCCGCTTACGTGGCAAAGGTGTTAAACCGGTACGTACCAGCATGCAAGGTGATTTGCTGTGCCGTATTGTAGTGGAAACTCCAGTGAATTTAAGTGCACGTCAACGTGAACTGTTGAAAGAGCTGCAAGAAACTATGGATGGTGAAGACAGTAAATCATCACCAAAGAAAAAATCATTCTTTGATCGTTTGTTTGATTAATTGAGTGAAAGTAAAAAAGGACGCTGCGGCGTCCTTTTTTATTATGTAGATAAGATACTCTAGATTAGAAGATGCTATTTATTAGTTGATAGTTATCTTATTGTTTGATAGGTATCGCTTAAACATAAAAACCGCCTAAAAAGCGGTTTCTGTTTTTATATTTGACTATCTAAATAGAAAGTATGAGTCCAAATTTGGAGGGTGATAGATATTTTGTAAGTGAGAAAAAAGCATCATTGCCGAAATTAAAAAGGCCAATATTGTTATTACCGAGCTATATAATCGCATTCATTACTTATCAAATTTACCAGTACAGCAGAATACTCTTATTTTATTATCATGACAATGAAAGCTTAATCTTGTTGAAATCACTATAAATTTTTAAAATTTCATTTTTTAATAAATAAAATAAATATATATATAAGAAAACTTGATTAATTAAATTTTTCGTGTATAGTTAACTTAACTAGAAAAAAGTCTTGTTTCGGTAAATCTTCTTTAAGTATCGCAGTTTTAGTCATAATCCTTCGTTTTTTTCAGATTTTAAGTCTCATTCTTTATTATTTCAAAGTTATATTCAGTCAATAAATTGACTAAAAATTATTAAAAAATTAGTAGGATATATTATGTCAAACTCAAATGTTGTTAAAGGTACTGTAAAGTGGTTCAACGAAACTAAAGGTTTTGGTTTTATTCAACAAGAATCAGGTCCAGATGTTTTTGCTCATTTCAGCGAAATTGCGAGCTCAGGTTTTAAAACCTTAATGGAAGGCCAACTGGTTGAATTCAGTGTAGCTCAAGGTCAAAAAGGACCGAATGCTGTAAATATTGTTGCTATCTAAGCAAGAATAAACAGTAAAAAAAGCACTTAATAAGTGCTTTTTTTATCGTTCAAAATTTAATTTTAAGTTATTTTCCAAATTGGAAAAATCTTTAGAAAAACAGGATTCAAGTTGTTAAAAATAAATGATTTAATTGCAAAATCTAAAAATGGTACTGAAATTATTGTTTCATTAATTCCTCTCAATAAAATGCAAAATACACGTCAGGGTTTAAAAAGAATTGAAGTGGGTAAAAGAGTTCTTCTTTCATCTGGAGTTGAGGTAGATTTAAACTTAGATGGCCGTACATTCTATACTTCTCTAAATCAATTATTTAAGCTAAATCATAAAGTTATTTAAAGATAAAATTAAGAAACATCAAATTTTTAGTGGATATTTTGCCACTTTAACTATTATTAAAGGTATAGATATGCTTAAACAAAGTATCAGTGTGAAGGATCAGTTTGGGGCTCAACACGCTATTCAAGCAACAGTCGATCATCATTTTTCTAAAACACAATCTCATTCCAATATAAAACATATCACTGTAGATGGTGAAGATATTCGTCCCAGTTTTGAGATGTGCTTTCAAAGTACCTTAAGTGGAAAAATTTTCAAAATTGTGTAGATCATTCCTAAGTGACTTAGGTTCATCGCTTCAGTGAGAGATAAGCTGAGCTGAATTGAAAGGATCCTAATCTGCCCCCGAAGCTTGAATGTTCTCCATCTGATTTGAAAGCTGCTTTTTGATAACGGTTAGGTTCATGCGTACTATTGATCCATATCGCTCGGCCTGGATGATATCTAGCCCATAATTCCAAAGACCTGATGGAAACTCTTATCAATATCAGTGATTTCACTCTTTGAATATTTTCATTGATTTTTATGCAATGCATCTTAGTGTTATTCCACAGTTTTGCTATAGTAAGAGCAATTTTGGATCAACATCAGGACTATGTTATGTCAGCTACACCACGCATTGGGATCTTGGGTGCAGGCGGTCGTATGGGGCGTATCCTTATTCAGGCTGTGCATGAAGCAGGTTATCAATTGGCGGCTGCGGTAGAACGCCCTGAAAGTACACTCTTAGGCGCAGATGCTGGCGAACTTGCCGGAATTGGTGCAACAGGTGTCAAGGTGGTGGGTAGCCTTACCGATGTAGTCAAAGACTGTGATGTCGTGATTGATTTCACTGCGCCAGCAGCGACCGTCAATCATCTGAAAATCTGCCGTGAAGCAGGTGTTGCCATCGTGATTGGTACCACGGGGATGAATGATGAGCAAAAAGCTTATTTAGATGAATCAGCAGCTGAAACCCCTGTGGTTTATGCAGCGAATTATTCAGTCGGTGTGAACGTATCGATTAAACTGCTTGAACTGGCATCGAAAGTCTTTGGCGATACGGTGGATATCGAAGTGATTGAAGCGCATCACCGTCATAAAGTGGATGCACCATCGGGTACTGCACTCATGTGGGGTGAAGCGATTGCGGATGCTTTAGGCCGTGACCTGAAAGAAGACGCTGTGTACTGCCGCGAAGGTCATACCGGTCCGCGTGAGCGTCAAAGCATTGGTTTCCAGACCATTCGTGGTGGTGACATCGTCGGTGAACATACCGCCATGTTTATTGCTGATGGTGAACGTGTGGAAATTACCCATAAAGCCACCAACCGCATGAACTTTGCCAGCGGTGCAGTACGTGCTGCTGCCTGGGTGGTCGGCCGTGATGCACGTAAATATGACATGAAAGACGTGCTGGGTTTTAACGATATTCAGGTTTAAAATCCAGTCAAAATCATTTATAAAAAAGATCTAAAACTAAAATAAGACGAATAATAAAATGCAAAAAATGATTTTCCTGCTCTGTGCAGTGGCGCTTGGTGCCATTGTGCAGGCAAAGCCGCTGCATACGCCCAAACTCAGTATTGATAAAAATAATATCAAGGTCTGGACCTATCAGAATCAGCAAAACCCGGTCTTTCTGTATAAAGCTGAAACCACCTACCATGCACCGATTGAAAATGCCGTGTCGCTGATTCTGGATATCGAGCAGGCGGTACAATGGGTACCCTATATGGGCAGCATCAAGGTCTTGTCCCGCGATGATAAAAAAGGCGATTTCACTTTGTATATGGTGCTGGATTTTCCATTTCCCTTAAAAGACCGTGATCTGATTGTGCAGGGCAAGATGATCAAGCAACCTAATGGCCAGATCACCATCAAGAATAAAGCCATCCAAAGTACCTATCCTTTAAACCCGGATTATGTACGTTTGACCGATTATCAAGGGGATTGGACTTTTCAAAAGCTGGCCAATAATCAGGTCAAGGTTTCAACTTATGGTTATGCCAATCCGGAAGGCTCGATTCCCTTAACTTTTGTAAATATGTTCGTACAGCAGCAGCCGTATCAGATGTTGCAAAAGATGAAAGCAGAGCTGGCCAAGCCTTCAGGCCTTGCAGTTTTGCCTGAAGCCCTGCAATAAAAAAAAGACCCAATTGCTGTAATGCTGATCAGTTAAGGAGTTTATAAGTAAAATCTTTAATTTTTTAGTCATTCACGACGGAGTCTTAACGTTCTAAATCAAATACTTGTAAATCATTTGTTACTTTGGTTTCGCCCAAATGAGAAGCGAAGCTTCGCAAGGAAGGCATCTTGTGGAGCAACACTCCTCATCCGCAAAACTCGTCAGCCACCATCGACTAGTAAATTTGTCGCAGAAATAATCATTTTTTAATCTTGCGGTGCAATACACCTCATGTCTCAAACAGTTGCGGATGACTTTTCTACCTATCAAGTATGATCATGAATTTAAAAAATAAAATGCCAGTCAATTCCTTAATTGACTGGCATTACCCAATTGCTGGGTCTTTTTGACAGATTGAAACAGGCAGAGTTTAAGCTTCAAAATCCGCTTTAAGTACAATCCGGTAACGCGCTTTACCGGAATGCAGATGTTCAATGGCCTGATTCAGCTGTGACATCGGGAAGACTTCAATTTGTGGGGCAATATTTTTACGCGCAGCAAATTGCAGTAACTGACGTAAGGCTGCCGGTGAACCGGTTGGAGAGCCGGTAACAGACTTGGCGCCGCCAATCAGCATGCCCGCCGGAATTTGCATCGGTTCTAAAGGGAGACCGAGCATATGTACTGTACCGTTCGGTGCCAGAGTGGCCAGATAAGCCTGCCAGTTCAAGGTGACATTGACCGTACTCAGCAATAAATCGAACTTGCCACGCTGTGCCTTTAGGGCAGCAACATCACGACTATTCACCACATGATCTGCGCCCATGGCTTTCAGCTCATCGGTCTTGTCCAGATTTGATGTGAAAGCCGTAATCTCACAGCCCCAAGCTTTGAGCAGTTTAATTGCGATATGACCCAGACCCCCAATCCCGATCACGCCAACATGATGAATAGCCTGAATCTGGTGTTTCAGAATCGGATCGAATACGGTAATGCCGCCACAGAGCAGAGGGCCGGCACTTTCAGGATCCAGATCTTCAGGCAGGGGAATGACCCATTGCCAGCCAGCACGGACCTTGTCGGCAAAACCACCGGCATGTCCGACAATAGTCGCCACTTGGCCGCCAGTACAGAGTACCTGCTGACCTGAAATACACGGATCGCAATACTGGCAGCTTTCCGCAGTCCAGCCAATGCCAACCCGTTGTCCCACTTTCAGGCCTTTGGCTTCGCCACCCAGTTGCGTGATGATGCCGATAATCTCGTGTCCAGCCACGACCGGATAAACGGATGAACCCCAGTCATTATTGAGGACTGAAATATCAGAATGACACAGGCCACAGTATTCTACTTTGACTTCGACCTGATGTGGCTGTAGTTCACCAGCATCGAATTGATAGGGTTCGAGTGCAGCACCTGCTGACATTGCAGCATAAGCGTGGATAATATTATTCGACATAAATTCAGCTCTTCTTTGAATGGGAATATATTGTTTTAAAGTGACAATGATTTTCGTGATCATCGACCATACCGACGGCCTGCATAAAGGCATAGCAAATGGTGGGTCCGACAAATTTAAAACCGGCCTTTTTTAAGGCTTTTGACATGATCTGGCTCTCAATGGTTTGTGCGGGTGCCTGACGATAATCCGCAACATCATTATTCAGTCGTGGTTGCTGGGCAAAAGACCAGAGCCATTGCCCTAAATTGATGCCTTGCTGTTGCAGCCTGAGCCATGCTTGGGCATTCTCGCGAATGGCATGCAGCTTGCCACGATGACGGATCAGGCGAGCATCCTTAAGCTTGAGTTCGAGTTGTTGATCTGTAAGTGCTGCAATCGACTGAATGGAATATTGAAAAAAATGTTCACGATACGCTTCACGTTTTCTGAGTACGGTAATCCAGGCTAGACCGGCCTGCTGTCCTTCCAGACACAGCATTTCAAACAGGCGATTTTCATCCAGCAGGGCTTGTCCCCATTCCTGATCATGATAGGTGATATACAGCGGATCATTGGAGCACCAGCCACAGCGTTGCAGAGTCATGCCATGCTCCTTATTTTTATAGTTTTATAATTTAAACACAGCCCATTGATCTTGCTGATTATCCCAGTAAGACAGTTCAGCCTGATCCAGATCGCTAAATTGAATCCACATGTCTTTACCACTTTTGTCGGCATAACCGGTACTGATCAGCAGCGCATCTTCGGTAATTTCCATCACCCAGCCCTGATAGCTTTGACCATTCAGTACGATTTTTTGTTGATTGCCTGATTCAGCAAATTCTACCAGACGGTTGATCAACGTTTCTGACATGTAAATATCCTAAAATTAACGTAAATAGGGGTAGGGGTTGACCACACCGCGCCCCTTGCCCTGTAAATAAATACCATAATGCAGATGTGGTGCAGTATGTCGGGCATTACCGCTATTGCCCACATAGCCGATGAGCTGGCCTTTTTTGACAGCATCACCTACTTTCAGGCCGCGTTTATGTCCATCCAGATGTGCATAATAATGCCAGGAGCCGCCCGGACCGAGAATCCAGACTACTTTACCACCCAAATTGTTATTGCGTAAATCTGCAATCAGACCTTCTGTGGCACTAAAGACTTTGGTTCCACGTGGAGCCATGATGTCAATGCCCTCATGCAAACGTCCGCGACTGCGCGACGCCCCCCAAGTATCCTGTAATTCACGTGCCTGTACACGTGCCACCGGGATGGGCAGTGAAGAAGGCATTCGCTTATTTTGCAGTTTTTGTACCAGTAGCGGATTTAACTGTGCAGAAGAAGGTTGTTTCGGCGTACTGCTACAGGCGGTCAGTAATATGGCAATCAAAGCCACCCAGGTCAAAGCAAGGTATTGGCGCACGTTATTCATCCTTAAATATTGGCAATGCTCATTCTGAGCTGATCGATATGATGCTTTGTCCAGACTATGTCATAGGTTAACGGCAGAGATCAATTTTTTCATTGCTGTCGGCAGACCGCAATCAATGGCTGTCTCTGGACGCATCCAGTTGCCTTGCAGTTCAATTGCCAGATGTTCCTGCTGATCCTGATCCACTGCGAAAACGATTGCTTCAAGCTGCCAGGTGAAGTGGGTGAAACTGTGGCTGATCTGGACTTTTTTGAGGATATTTTTCAGGCCAAGCTGCTGACATTGCTGTTCGAATTCATGGGCATTTTCAATAATCGGCAAGCACCAGAGTCCGCCCCACAGGCCACTGTTCGGTCGTTGTTGCCAGAGCCATTCTTCACCGGACTGAATCAGCAAGACCTGTGCTGAGCGCACTGGCACCGGTTTTTTGGCTTTCTTGAATGGTAATTCATTTTCCAGACCTTGCTGATGCGCTTTGCAATGTTGCTGCATCGGACAGTATAGGCACAGAGGTTTTTTCGGAGTGCAGACCGTAGCACCGAGATCCATAATCGCCTGGGTATAGTCATGATTACGTTCGACCGGACATAATTCTTCGGCCAGTTGCCATAAGGCACGTTCATGGATAGGTTTGGACAGATCATCTTCAATCGCGAAGAAACGCGACAAGACCCGTTTGACATTGCCATCCATGATCACGCCGTATTGGCGTAAACCCAGTGACATTAAGGCACCAGCGGTGGAACGGCCGATCCCCGGCAAGGCAATCCATTGTTCCAGGGTTTGAGGAAACTGCTGCTGTGCTGTCACCATGCCGGCAGCTTTGTGCAGGTTACGGGCACGGGCATAATAGCCCAGTCCTGCCCAGTACGGCGCGACCTCATCCCAAGACGCTTGACCTAAGTCCTGAACGGTCGGAAAACGCTGAATAAAGCGTTCATAATATTGCAGCACAGTTTTGACCTGGGTTTGTTGCAACATGATTTCAGAGACCCAGACTTTGTAGGGATCATCTGTCACCTGCCAGGGCAAGTCATGACGACCATGCACATCAAACCATTCTAACAGGGCATCTGAAAATACAAACATGGATAAATAGCAACCGAATAAGCAGCAGCCATTATAGCGGAATCGGCAGGCCTAAAATGTGAAAAGTAGATAAAAACTGCGGAGTAGTGTGTATGGATATCGGCTTAATAACACAAACAATAAATGCTCCGAAGAGCATTTATTTTAAAACAGCAAAGATTTAGTCGATAATCCCCCAGCGTTCATCCAGCTTCAATACTTTGTCTTTATAGCGCGGAATAATATGAATATGCAGATGTTCGACCTTTTCCTGAAATACCTCACCATCAATAAAACCGACATGGAAACCGGCGGGCTGGTAACGTAAATTGAGCTCATTACGTGCCTGTTCGAGCAAAGACATCAGGCTTTTACGTTCTTTGTCCGTCACTTCAAAAAATGAAGCCACATGCCGGAGTGGAATCACTACACAGTGACCTTCGGATAATGAATTCGGTTCAGGCAGCACTACACCATAATCATTTTTGGCAATGACATCATATTCGTCATAGTTACAGTAAGGGCAGTTGGTTTCAGCCATAGTCAGCATTCTCCTCTGGTAGGATTTATCGTTCTTTTCTTCAATGATTCTTTAAAGTGCTCAGCTTGATTTCAAGTCGAGCACTTATATCTATTTAAGCCAAATGACGTTCCAATAAGGCATACATCGCCGCCAAGCTTTTTTGTTCCGCTTCAGCATTGTAACCAAGATCCACGCCATTGGCTTTGGCCCGTTCGTCGGCGAGCGGGTTGCTAAAGCCATGTTTTGCATCTTCAAAGACAATCACCTCATGCTCGACGTTGGCCGCATGCATTTCTTCACGGAAACTGGCGACATCATCTAAGGTGACCATGCTGTCTAGCTCACCGTGCAAGACTAGTATTTCGGCCTGAACCTGACCTTCTTGAGCCGGTGCTTTGGCAGTAAGTGTCCCGTGGAAGGTGGTCACTGCTTTTAAAGGGGCATTGGCACGCGCCAGATCCAGCACCACTTTACCGCCGTAACAAAAACCGATGGCAGCAAGTTTCTCTGCATTGACTTCATCCTGTGCTGCCAAGGTATTTAAAGCTGCTGTCGCACGATCAACGATGGTGTCCGGATCTTCAAAGGTCTGCATCATCCACTGGTAGGCCTGATCAGAATGGGTGGTCACTTTTTTGTCACCATACATGTCAATCGCCAAGGCCGCATAGCCATGTTCTGCAAGTTCGCGAGCGCGCTGTTCGGTATATTCATTACGACCCCACCATTCTGGTGCGACCAGCACACCTGCAAGGGGTGCATCTGTTTCTGGAGCGGCAAAATAGCCAATCAATACGCTACCATCCGGCGCAGTATAATGAATTTCACGGGTCTTGATTGCTGCCATGCTGACGTCCTCTATTCTTGTTGAACCGTTTAATTAACATATAACATAGCAAAACTGATCTGAATGTGACATGAAAACATTCGATTAATTATGCTTCATCCATATAAAAAAGAGAGGCCGCTATCGCGCCTCTCTGATTGAGTATTTAAAAAAACAGTATTGATTACTTCATAATTTCCAGTAATTCCACATCAAAAATTAAGGTACTGTTTGGCTCAATCACATCACCTGAACCAATTTGTCCATAGGCCAGTTCTGCAGGAATGAAGAAGCGGTATTTGGCACCTTCTTTCATCAGTTGCAGGCCTTCAGTCCAACCGGTAATCACTTGGGTGGTACGGAAGACCACAGGCTGATTGCGGGCAATTGAACTATCAAAAACCGTACCATCAATCAAACGGCCTTCATAATGTACGCGGACATTGCTATCGGCTTTTGGCGATTTGCCTTTGCTTTGCTGAAGAATCTGATATTGCAGGCCAGATTTAGTCGTTTTTATCCCTGCTTTTTTGGCATTTTCTGTCAGAAAAGCCTGACCGATTTTGGTATTTTCTTCAGCTTTTTGTTTTAATTCAATCAGCTCTTTGGCTTCACTTTGACGTTTAAACTGAGTCAGCACTCGAGCCATGTCTTCTTCAGTTAAAGTGGATTGTTTTCCGGCAGCAGCAGCTTTTAAACCGGCACTGAAAGCGTCCAGATCAATCCCTTGTAAAGAGTCGGCATTACTTTTCCCCATCAGATAACCAAAGCTATAACCGACCTGTTCAGCTTCCGGGCTTTTATTGGTCACATCTTTGGCAAGCAGATTGCCAGAACTTAGCAGTAAAACCATCAAACTTATTTGTATTTTCATATTTATTCTCAAAATAAAGGAGAGCGCATTGCTCTCCTTATTTATAGATTATTTGACTTCAATGAGTTCCACATCAAAAATCAAAGTACTGTGTGGAGGAATCGTCCCTGGCACGCCTTGTTCACCATAACCAAGTTGAGATGGGATATACAGGGTCGCTTTACCGCCTTCTTTCATCAGTTGCAGACCTTCAGTCCAGCCTGGAATCACTTGATTGAGTGGAAACTCAATCGGCTCGCCACGTTCAACCGAACTGTCAAATACAGTACCATCCACCAGTTTGCCGGTGTAATGGACTTTCACGATTGAAGAAGCAGCTGGCTGTTTGCCCGTGCCTTCTTTAGTCACTAGGTATTGCAAACCGGAAGCTGTGGTTTTTACACCCGCTTTTTTGGCATTTTCGGTCAGGAAAGTATCACTTGATGCCTGAGCCTGTTTGGCACTATCCACTTGCTTCTGCTGCATTTCTTTTTGGAACTGCTCATAAGCTGCTTGTAATTCTTCTTCAGTATAAGCAGGAGCAGTACGGGCATGGCCTTCGCGAACGCCTGTCACAAAGCTGTTAATATCCAGCTCAGGTGGAGTTTGATGAGCGACTTCATAACCGAGTGCATAGCTAATTTTAGAAACAGCAGAGGCATCTTTAGATGCTTTAGTCGTTTGAGCAGCTGGGTTTTGAGTTGCATAGTAAACAGGTACTAGCGCGGCACCGCCTAGAAGAACAGCGACAGCAATCGGTAAGGCCTTGCTCATGTATTATTCCAATCTAATGTTATCGTTGAGGTTCATTCCATCTTAGCAGAAAATTTTGAGAAATCTTGCAGAATGGGTGGTTTTTTAGCAAGCAAATATCGCAGTTTGGTAGAGCTTTAAAAAAATTAAAAAACCAGCAATGGCTGGTTTTTTAATTTTTCAGAATTTAATCATTATTAGAGAATGTCTAGGAACAATGCTTGCTCCAACCGACATTCTATTTTACAAAGAACTTAGTAGGAAAATAAGCCTTTTTCTAAAGGAAATTCAATTCCAATCGATGCACCACCATCATTACCACGTAGGTCTGAATCACTGATCCAGCCATTTAATTTCAGGGGAATATCGGGGCGTAAATAATGGGTCCAGCTCACATCAACAGCTTTTAATTCATCTTGGATTGGAAAAGCTAAATTAGTAGTTCGGTTGGATTCATTCAACTTGGCAAACAGCACTCGAGCATTAACGCGGTTCAGGCGATCGAAACGAATATCACCACCCACAGAAACCATTTGACCATCACCACCCATTGCATGTGCTAATGGGTAACCATGTTGATAAAAACCACCAATATAATTGGTGTGATTATAAGAAATACCTTGGGCCTTGCCATTGGTGCGGGTGTCTGCCCATTCGGTATATAGCTGGAAAGGCATATTATTATAGCTAGAAGAATAATCGACCCCAGCCAAATACATTTTTTTGGCTGGTAAGCCACCGGCTTCATCTTCACCAATATATTGTGCATACATCCCCATTGGGACTTGCAGTAATGGTTGTAGATTTAAGCGTGCATCAAAACCGGCGATTTGATTGGATGGGTCAGGCTCACCTGTGCCACCATTGTCTTTATTACCGACAAAAGCATCCCAAAGTGAACTCAGGCTTTCAGGTCGTCCTTCACCTCCCCATTGAATAGCACGTGATGCACCCAGCTCCAAATAGGGTAAAGGTTGTGCAGTGACACGTAAGCCAATTAATTTAGCATCAGGTACAGCATCATAGTCATCCAGTTGTCCGGCAAAGGCTTGATATTGCCAAGGCCCAATCCAGGAGAGCCATTTATTTGCAAAAGCATGCTGTTCGGCACGCTGCATGGTCACACCATACACAGGACGACTGGCATCACCCCGAATTAAGCTGCCATCATGACCGGGTCCCCAGTAGGTCGGAATTTGTCCAGCAATCAGCCATTGATTCCATAACTTACCTGCGAGGTAAGACCCTTCAATATTCACATCTTGATCATTATCAATCTGGGGATCTTTTTCTGCATTGATACGAAGTCTGGCATCCCAATTCTGATTGCCTGTATTCAACTCTACACTCGCCTGGTATTGCGCTTTTTGCTGATCGCCAAAGGCTTGAGGAATATTTTTTTGATCTGTCTCTGCAAATAGTGATGCTTTAAGTAACTGGTTGTTGGTATTCAAATGAGCCATGACTGAATCAATGACTCTTTGCTGATTATTATTGCTGACTTGGGCCTGAGAAAGGGCGCGTTGGATTTCATCACCACTCATTGGCCAGGTCGAAGTGCTAACTTGAATCACACCTTGCTGATTTAACCAGTTTAAATCGGTGCGCAGGTTTTGGTCATTTAAAACGATGCCTTGAGCAAAGGTTAGTGAGGAGCTTAATGCCAAGCTGGCCAGCAGTGTTTTGGGTAACATTTTTGTATATTCTCAGGAGTTTTAAACTGTAACCAAGATAGGGTTTTTAGTTGATTTTTTCAACAATGAACATTTGGAATAAATGTGATAGTTCTCTCTATCACACCCTGCTTCGAGCAGGGTGTGATATCAAAGTTTACAATGAATTAGTCATTGTCTTTATTTGCGGTATAAGCATAGGCATAATTATAACCATAGCTACCTGCTGCCCCTTGTTGTACATCATTTAGAATCACACCATTGACTTTCACATTGGCCTGTTCAAAGCGATTCACAGTGATTTCCAGCTCTTTAATTTGTGTTTTGGCATGACGGGCAACCAATAAATTCACACCCGCATATTGCGAAATAATAATGCCATCGGTCACCGCAAGCACAGGTGGCGTATCAATCAGTACATGATCGAAATGAGCAGAGGCTTGATTCAAGAAAGTTTTGAATTGATCTGTACTTAATAGTTCAGACGGGTTAACCGGACTCTTACCACGTGTCACAAAAAACAGGTTATCTACAGTTGAATTTTGTACCACCTCTTCATAGTTATTTTGGTGATTCAATAATTCTGCTAAACCTGGTTGCACTTCGGCATTAAAGTACTTATGTAAATAGCCACGACGTAGATCACCATCAATGACCAGAACCCGTTTTCCTCCTTGCGCTAAAATAGTAGCAAGGTTAGTGGTAATGAATGATTTTCCAACTTCAGGTGCAGGGCCAGAAATTGCAATCACATTATTGGTCGCATTCATTAAGGCAAAATGAATTGCTGTTCGCATGCTACGGAGGCTTTCAATCGCGATATCACTGCTATCTTTAACCGCAAGAATAGGAATATTCTTTTTCTTCTTTAATAGGTTAATACGACTTTCTTGAATAACAGAGCGCGGTACAGTGGCATAGACTGGCAGATCAAGCTCATTTTCAATTTGCGCTGCGTCTTTAATGCCTGAACGTATCATATTTCGTAATAGTGCAATCAATACTCCAATAAAACCACCGACAAAAATTGATAAAATTATTGTAATTAATGACTTGGGTTTAATTGGATTAACGGGTTCAACAGCTTGGTCAATAACTCTGACATTACCAATTTCACCAGCCTCTGCAATTTTCAATTGCTGATAGCTATTTAAGAGTGCGGTATACAGTTCAGTATTTACTTTTACATCTCGATATAGCTGTAAATATAATCGTTGTGTTTCTGGTAAACGCTTAATAGACTGTGTCATTTCTGATGTTTTCTGACTAATTTCAGCAAGTTGAGCATTAATGGCTGACATTAGAGGGTGATCAGGGGTATATTTTGAAGAAAGTTCCGCTTGCTGTTGTTGTAATTGGATTTTCATCTTTTCCAGTTCAACATTTTGCTTTAACATTAACTCGGCTTCTTGAGTCACATCGATAGTATTGTATTGCTCACGGAAACGGTTGAACTTGATTTCTGATTCCTCAAGTTGCTGTTTAAGTTCCGGCAGCTGTTTGTCTAGAAAATTTAAAGTTTGTTTAGATTCTAAAGACTTGCGTTGAATATTTTGTATTTGATAGACGGATAAAATATTATTCAGAACTTGAGTAATATGTTCCTTATCATTGCCATTATAATTTAGACCAATAACACCGGAGTTTTTCCCTCTCTCTGCTACACCATAGTCATTTTTTAAGAACTGCATTGCTGTAGGTAGCGCAAGTTTAGTAATAGTAAATGTTTCTTTAAACGGAGATTTGCTAAATATTGCCACCTCCCAAAGGCCCTTAGAATCTATGGCTTGATTGCTCGAATTCAATTGACCTTTAAATATCACTTCATCTTTATAAGAGAAAGTAAACTGGTTGTTATCCGTGAATTTTAACTCTAATTTTTTATCTAGATAGTAATTTGGAATTTTTAATGTTTTGATTAAGAAGGCTTGATTTTCTTTTTGGAAAACCACCATATCCTTTTTATAAAGAACTTCAGCTTTGTCGTTTTTAATCAGACGATTAAATAAAGTATTACTATTATCTTTAATTTGGATATCAAGGTGCAAATTTTGAATCGTTTGTCCCAAAATCATGCGTGAGTTTAATATTTCAATCTCAGCATCTGCGGGAGATTTCCCCCCCATTCCCCCTGGAATAGCATCACTCAACCCACCCAAGAGGGCAGCAGCTCCAGCGCCTTTATTATCCTCTACCAGAACCATTGCATCAGCAGAATAAATTGAGGGAGTAACACGTAAATAAAGTAATGCGAAGGTTAAGCTCAGTATGATACAAAGCGCGATCACTTTCCATTGTGCAATTAACGAAAAAAATAATTCTTTTAAGTCAATGGTATCGTCATTAGTACTTGAATTTTGATTCATGGATAAACTACTAGATAAAATTAAATATGTGATTGCCAATCCGAAACATAAGATTCGATGTTATTACATGTTTCTTCAAAAAATGCTTGATCGAGCTTATAAGGATCAGGAACATTCTGATCTTGCCAATGTCCTAAACGAAATACTTTACCTTTAGCAAATGGCCAAGTCTTTTCTATATGTTTTTGTTGATTTGAACTCATTACTAAAATTAAATCTGCAGTTTTGATTAAGTTGGCATCAATTTGTTTTGCGACATGTGAGCTCATATCAATTGATTTTCTTGCCATACTTGCAATGGCCTTATCATCAGCACTATGGCCTACCATGGCAGAAAGACCAGCAGACTCAATATGTAAGTTAGGATGACTTTTCTTGAGAAAAAACTCACCCATTGGACTACGACAAATATTTCCCACACAGACGACTAAAATATTCCGAATTTGCATATTTTATTTACCCAGTTGGTCAAAGCTATAGAGTGCACTAGAGAACGGAATAATCTGGTTAACAATACGTTGCCAGCGCGTTAATCCAGTCGCATCAATATAAACGATGTCATTTTTTTTCATTTCGAATTGATTGGCTAAGCCCAAATTACCAAAACTGCTTAAATTCAAGTGATACACAGTGGACTGCTTGGTGGCTAAATCGGTGCGCATTACATAGATTTTAGCCGCACTTGCGGAGTAAGGATTAATTCCTTCACTTTCACCCAAAACATCACTTAAGGTCATACCTTGTTCACGTAAAGCCAGGGCTTGGCTTTTACTTGACTCACCCATAACATAAAGTTTTTGATTCTGTTTGGTATTCACAAAAATAGTATCATTCGGCTGAATCAGTAAATGATGTAAAGATAGGCCTTGTTTCTCTAGTTGTAGTACATCGAGGTCAAAAGTTTGACCCTCCCGGATCAATTGAATATTGGTATTGTCACCTGTTTCAGTATTAATACCACCTGCTTGTCCGAGTGCTGTATAGATGCTAATGGGCTGATCATTTAGCGTATATTGGCCACTACGCATGACTTGTCCATTGACAAAATAGCGACGACCTTCATAAGACAATACTCGAACCACCACATCAGGGTGTTTCAAATAGCGTGCAAATTGACTGCGTAAAAAACGATTGGTTTCAGCCAGTGTTTTCCCGGCTACCCGTACCTGTCCCACTAAAGGTAATTGTATGTTGCCACTAGAGTCTATGGGATAACCTGCAGCTTTTACATTTGAAATATCCTGAATAGGGGGGGTGATTTCCGGGTAGGCCCAAAGTTGAATTGAGAGAACATCACCTGAACTCAATTTATAGACTTGTTGATGCCTGTTAAATAAGTGAAAAATAGTATTGGAATTCTGAGAGTTATTGAGTTCGATACGAGGAATATTGTCTTGCGTAATTTGTATGACTGAAAGCTCTGCGCCCTGATCGGTTCTGTAATTACCTTGAGGAGGCAAATCATAGGTTTGCAAACCGGAAGTAAGCGTACAACCAGAGAATAATATTGAAATAGTGAATAAAATGGATGTGCGTTGATACTTCACATTCAAGCCCTTAATTTTAATACATCGTTATTAAGAAAGGATTGTAGTGCAAAATCTAATTATTGAATATCTTCAAAACATTTTTAATTTACATTTTTAATTTAGTTATTTGATTTTTATATTTATTTTTTTATTTTTTTGATGATTGGTTAAAATTTAATACTGTATTAATATCTTTTTTTTAATTTATGTCTACAATAGCTGCAAAATTTTATACTCCTGTTGGTAAAATTCTTAAAAATAAATTTAAGGTCATATAAATGAAAATTCTTGTTACTGGTGGCGCCGGTTTTATTGGTTCAGCAGTCATCCGTCATATTATTCAAAACACTAATAATCAAGTTTTTAATATTGATAAATTGACTTATGCAGGAAATTTAGAATCGTTAAGAGAAATTGATCAGCATCCGAGCTATCAGTTCAAACAAATTGATATTTGTGATACAGAACAAATTACAGCTGCAATAGATGCTTTTCAACCGAATGCAATTATGCACTTGGCTGCAGAGTCACATGTAGACCGCTCAATTGATGGCCCGGCAGCATTTATTCAAACCAATATTGTGGGAACTTATACTTTACTCGAAGCTGCTCGAAAGTACTGGATGAGTCTTGATGTTGAGGCACAACAGAACTTTCGCTTTCATCATATTTCTACAGATGAAGTATATGGTGATTTAGAGGGTACGACAGATTTGTTCACAGAAACAACTTCATACGCGCCAAGCTCTCCATATTCTGCCTCTAAAGCCAGTTCGGATCATTTGGTACGTGCTTGGCACAGAACCTATGGTCTACCTGTTATAGTAACCAATTGCTCAAATAATTATGGGCCTTACCATTTTCCAGAAAAATTAATTCCATTGGTGATTCTAAATGCACTGGATGCTAAACCTTTACCAGTATATGGGAATGGTCAGCAAATTCGGGATTGGTTATTTGTAGAAGATCATGCACGTGCTTTATATAAAGTGGTCACTGAGGGTGTAGTAGGTGAGACCTATAATATTGGTGGTCATAATGAAAAGCAGAATATTGAAGTGGTCAAAACTATTTGTAAGATTTTGGATGAGTTAAAACCACAAGCCAACGGTCAGGCGTATGAGTCATTAATTACATTTGTTAAAGACCGCCCTGGGCATGACTTGCGTTATGCGATTGATGCCACAAAAATTCAAAATGAATTAGGTTGGACGCCTGCAGAAACTTTTGAAACTGGAATCCGTAAAACGGTAGAGTGGTATTTAAATAATCAGGAGTGGGTTGCGCATATTCAAAGTGGGGAATACCAATCTTGGTTAGAAAAACAATACAAGGCTAAGTAATGAAAATTTTATTACTTGGAAAAAATGGTCAGGTTGGCTGGGAGCTCCAGCGCTCCCTTGCACCATTAGGTGAGGTAGTTTCGCTTGATCGAAATGGTTTAAATCAATGGTGTGGTGATTTAAGTAAGCCAGATCAAATTTATCAAACTATTGTAGATATAGCGCCAAATGTGGTTGTGAATGCAAGTGCTTATACTGCTGTAGACTTGGCTGAAACAGAACAAGAGATAGCTAATCTCATTAATCATGTGGCTGTAGGGAAAATAGCTGAGGCTTGTGCTCAAATAAAGGCACTGTTGGTGCATTATTCAACAGATTATGTTTTTGATGGTGAAGGTACATCTAAATTTAATGAGACATATGCACTGAAACCTTTGAGTGTATATGGTCAAACTAAGGCATTAGGGGAGCAGGCTATTCAAAATGCTCAGTGCAATTACTTGATATTTCGAACATCATGGGTTTTTGCACAAAAAGGTACAAACTTTTTAAAAACAATGCTTGCTCTATCTCAGCAGCGTGAAGAATTATCTATTATTGATGATCAAATTGGTGCTCCAACGTCAGCTGAGCTAATTGCAGATGTAAGTGCTCATGCGATTGTGCAGACATTACGAGATCAAACTAAAATTGGTATTTACCATTTGGTTGCTAGTGGGGAAACATCGTGGTTTGAGTATGCAAACTATATATTTGAGCAAGCAAAAAACTTAGGTGTGAATTTAGCCATTCAACAAGTTAATCCGATTCCAACAGCAGCATATCCGACACCAGCTAAACGTCCACATAATTCACGTTTAAATAATCAAAAAATTCAACATGCTTTTCAAATCTATTTGCCAGATTGGAAAGTATATGTACAAAGAACAGTAATTGAGGTATTTCATAAATGAGCATAAAGCGTAAAGGTATTATATTGGCAGGTGGTTCAGGCACACGCTTACATCCTATTACTAAAGGTGTATCTAAGCAGCTTTTACCAATTTATGATAAACCCATGATTTACTATCCATTATCTGTATTGATGTTGGCAAATATTCGTGAGATTTTAATTATTTCGACGCCTGAAGACTTACCAAACTTTGAAAAGTTGCTTGGCGATGGTTCGCAGTTTGGTATTGAGTTAAGTTATAAAGAACAGCCTTCACCAGATGGACTTGCGCAAGCGTTTATTCTTGGCGAAGAATTTATAGGAAATGATCACGTTTGCTTAATCTTGGGCGACAATATTTATTATGGTCAAAATTTTAGTAAGCAATTAAAGGCAGCCAATAACCTTGAAAAAGGTGCAACAGTTTTTGGTTACCATGTCACTGATCCAGAGCGTTTTGGTGTAGTAGAGTTTGATCTAACTGGTAAGGTACTGAGTATTGAAGAAAAGCCAACTCAACCGAAATCTCCTTATGCAGTCACTGGATTGTATTTCTATGATAATCGCGTCATTGAGTTTGCTAAACAGGTAAAACCATCTGCACGCGGTGAGTTAGAAATTACGGATATTAACAATGCTTATTTGAAAGATGATTCACTCAATGTTGAATTACTTGGGCGTGGTTTTGCGTGGCTAGATACGGGAACCCATGAATCTCTTCTAGAAGCAGGTCAATTTGTGTATACCATTGAAAAACGACAATCTTTAAAGGTAGCCTGTTTAGAAGAAATTGGTTTTCAGCAAGGTTGGATTTCAAAAGAAGAACTTAAGGAAAGTGCAGAAGCACTTAGAAAAACAGATTATGGTCAATACTTATTAAAATTATTGGATGAAGTAAAATGAGAGTGGAAAAAACAAAACTCGACGGTTTATTAATACTTCATCCACAAGTTTTTGGGGATGAGCGTGGTTGGTTTATGGAAAGTTTTAATCAGCAACACTTTGAATCTGTCTTAGCAGGGTTGAATTTACCAATTCCAACATTTGTACAGGATAATCACTCTTTATCTCAAAAAGGTGTTTTGCGTGGGCTACATTTTCAGCGTGAACCTTATGCACAAGGTAAGTTAGTGCGTGTAGTACAGGGTAATGTTTGGGATGTGGCTGTTGATATTCGTCCTGAATCTGAAACTTATGGGGAATGGGTTGGTGTAGAGTTGAGTGCAGAAAATAAAACTATGTTTTGGATTCCTGAAGGGTTTGCACATGGTTTTCTAGCACTTGAAGACAATACTCAATTTCTTTATAAAACTACCAATTATTATAATAAAGAAAGCGAAGGAGCAATTATTTGGAATGACCCGACGCTTTCAATCGAGTGGCCTTTAAATCAGGTAGACGAAGTAATAGTGAGTGAGAAGGATTTAAAAGCAACAAAATTTTTAAATATTAGTGCTTGCAACATAAAATGAAGATAGTAAAAAATAGTTTTTATAATATAGCAGGTTATATAATACCAGGCATACTTTCAATTCCTATCTTAGGGTATATGGCTCGTGAACTTGGGATTGAAGAGTTTGGGCTATTTACTATTATTCTATCTTTAGTGGGTTATGCGAGTATTTTTGATGTTGGTATTACTCGCTCAGTCATTAGAGAGATAGCGATCTTTAAAAATAATGAAGAGGAAGTCTTAAAAATTATTTCAACATCAGCATTGTTAGTGTTAATTCTTGGATGTGCAGCTGGTGTGTTAATTATAGTATTTAGTAGCATTATATCAGAGCTACTGAAAGTAAGCTCTTATGCGGTTGAAAATTTTCAGTACTCTTTAATGCTATTATCTTTATCAATTCCTTTATTTTTACTAACTCAAATTTGGTGTTCTTTGTTAGAGGGAAGAGAAGAGTTTTTAGAACTTAATATTTTTAAGACTATTTCTAGTACCCTAGTCGTTCTATTACCAGCTATAGGTTTGATGCTGGAATCAAGTTTATTATCTGCTGTTATAGGGTTGTTAATATCAAGAGTAATATCTATAATTTTAGTTTTATGGTTTTGTAAAGAATATATAGTTAAACTAAAATTTCATAAAGATACTTTTAAAAGATTAATAAATTTCGGTGGTTGGATTGCGATAAGTAATATTATTAGTCCAATTATGTCTTATTTTGATAGGTTTATCTTGGCTAATAAACTAGGAAGTAATGTGGTAGGTTTTTATACAGGACCTTCAGAAGCTATTTCAAGAATTGGAATTTTCCCGAGTGCAATTGCACGGACTATTTTTCCTATGTTGTCTGATAAAGAGGCAGACAATAAGCAAATCAAGAAAACATCATATCTATTGGTTTTTTTATCTATAATGCCATTTGGCATTATTACAGCATATTTTGCTGAAAATATTTTGGATCTTTGGTTGGGTAGCCAGTTTGCATTAAAATCAACTCTGATTTTTCAAGTTTTAGTTTTAGGATTGATTTTTAATTCAATTGCTCAAGTACCTTTTGCTAGTATTCAAGCACAGGGTGGCTCTAAAATTACAGCAATGCTCCATCTATTCGAAGTGGTACCATACGTACTTTTATTATTATATCTAATTCAATATTATGGATTGCTTGGTGCAGCTTGGGCATGGACAATTCGTATGTTTATAGATATGGGATTGTTAATTTTTATTGATCAAAAAAATATCTTAAAAGAAGGTTGAGTAAGTTAATATGGAATATATCTACTTAGGTTTTTTTATAACTTTCTTTTTCTTGTTTTTTATATTGACTAGCGGAAAAGTCGATTATTTTTCTCCTTTATCTTTGCATGTTGTATCTTGGTTTTTTATTTTTTTTGTTGGGTTATTTGTAGGGAATCAATTTTATCCTTTGACTAATGATATATTTTATAGTTTTATTATTTGGTTTTTTACACTAACTTTTTCATTCCTATTAATGTATTTTTATCAAGGAAAACTAAAGAGAAAAGATTATAAGTATGAGTTAAAATATCAAAAAATTTATATTGTTCTCTCTATATTTGCATGTGTGATACTAGCAGGTGAAGTTTTTTATGTAGGCATGGGGGGGCCATATCATTTCTTTTTAAATCTAAGGCTTTCTTTGACTTTAGAAGAGTATGAAGGTGTAAAATATACATTCGGACCATATTTTTATTTATTAATGACCCCACTTTTTGCTATTTCTTTAATGTGTCATAATACAAGTTCATTAAAAAAAGTTACTACTTTATGGCAAATTATATTCATTATTAGTAGTGCAGGAAAATTAGCAATTTTAACAATGTTAATGATATTTTTGGTTACTAAGTATGCGGGAACTAGAAAAAAAATAAGTGTTATCTTGTTAAGTATAATAATGACTATATTTTTGACATTTTCATTTTTTATGCATGCCATAAGGCAATCAGATGTAAATAATTCTTTAAGTATGATTGATATGGTTGGAGGATATGCT
Organism: Acinetobacter sp. YH12100; assembly: GCF_013419135.1. NCBI lineage: Bacteria > Pseudomonadati > Pseudomonadota > Gammaproteobacteria > Moraxellales > Moraxellaceae > Acinetobacter > Acinetobacter sp. YH12100. The sequence goes on from NZ_VPAQ01000009.1 coordinate 53,356, forward strand.
TTTCCTCAATTGATTGCAATTGGAGAGTTACAGGTTGGGGATGGTGTATGGGGAGAGTACACTTTTAGATTCTTTTATGCTGTTGCATATAAGTTAGGTTTAAGTAACCATATGCCAGTCGAAACGATATTAGAATATGCATACATCCCAACACCTACGAATGTATATACAGTGATTCAACCATTCTTTCAAGATTTTGGTAATTTTGGTGTTTTTTTTGGTGCATTATTTTATAGTTTTTTTTATTCCATACTTTATTTTCAGGTGGTAAGTAAAAGAGGTGTTTACTTAGTTATATATTCATTATTATCTTTAAGTTTAGTATTCTCTTTTTTTTCCGAAACTTTAATAATTAATTTGTCTTTAAATTTATATCTAATTTTATTTTCAATAATAGTGTGGAGAAGTAGTGTTGTTAAACATTGATATCATTATGGCTACTTATAATGGCGATAAGTATATTGAAAATCAGATATTGTCATTAATGCAACAAACCTATAAGAATTGGACCTTATATATTCATGATGATGGCTCAACTGATCAAACATTAGAGATCATTGAAAAATATATAGCGATTGATAATCGTATAAAATTAATTGATGATCAGGTTAAAGGCCTTAAAGCAGGAAAAAATTTTTTACATACTTTAAAGAGTTCATCGGCTGATTATGCAATCTTTTGTGACCAAGATGATATTTGGTTAGAAAGCAAGCTTGAAAAGCTTTATAAAGCTATATTAGAAATAGATTCTGTTGATCAGCCAGTACTAGTTTATTGTGATGGTTACTCTTGGAGTGAGAATGGAAATATAAATCAAGAGAGTATTTCTACTGCACATGCAAAAGACTTAGAGGATTTTATTTTTTTTAATAGTGGATATCAAGGATGTTCTATTATGATGAATAGAAAACTGGTTGAAATGATTAATTCATATAATGGTTATGTATATCATCATGATGATCTTGTATCTTTAATGGCACACACTTTCGGGCGAGTTAAATTTATACCAGAGCAACTGATGCTATATCGTCAGCATTCACAAGCAGTTACTGGAAATAAAGATTTTAAAAAAAATAAATTTGGAAGACTGTTTAATAATGTAGGTTTTGTAATATCTAAAGAGCACTATAAAGCTAAACTTGATTTTTATAATTATTATAAAGAATATATGAGTGAGTATAACAGGAATGTGTTTAAAATATATTTCTCTTATTCTCATAAGAAATATAGGATAATGAGATTTTTTTATATTTTATTCAGTCCTTTAACATTTGGAGGGGATAAGATGAAACTGTTAGTAAAAACTATATTGCAGAGATTGTTTAATAAATGATTAGTATAATTACCCCTACATTTAATAGAGCATCTACTTTAGTACGTCTTTTTGATTCACTTTTAAAACAAAGTTGTAAAGATTTTGAGTGGATTATAGTAGATGATGGAAGTGTTGATGAAACGATAAAAGTTGTTAATGATTTTATAAGGGAGAAAAAACTAAATATTAAATATATTTTTCAGGAAAACCAAGGTAAACCATCTGCTTTAAATAATGGTTTAGAAAATGCTACACGTGAATATGTTTTTCCTGTAGATAGTGATGATATTTTAACTGAGGATAGTATTACTACTATTGTTAGTAGGATAAAATTTCATGAGTATAAGGGATCTGATTTTTCTGGATTATGTTTTCGTAAAGGTGATTTAAAAGGTGTTGCTTTAGGTAAGGCTATTCAAGCTGAGAATTTAGAATTTATATTTTGTAGTGCTACAGACATTAAAAATATTTTTCAAGTTGATATGGCATATTGTTTTAAAAAAGAGTATATGCTTATTAATAAGTTTCCTAATTTTAATAATGAAAAATTTGTTCCAGAGTTGTTTATTTGGAATAAAATCACTGATATATATCCTGTATATGTTTATTTAAATAAGATTGTTTATTTATGTGAGTATTTACCTGATGGTTTGTCTGCTAATTTTAAAAGCCAGCTAAAATGTAACCCAAATGGTTTTTTAGTTTATTATAAGGATCAGATTTTTCGTGAAGTAAGTTTTAAAAATAAACTAAAAATGATTATTCGTGCTTTACAATGTTATTTTTATAGAATTATGAGGTAATTTGATGAGGATTTTATATGTCATTACTGGTTTGGGGTTAGGCGGAGCCGAAAAGGTGGTGGCTGATTTGGCAGATCAAATGTCTACTTTAGGCCACCAAGTCAAAATTGCCTATTTAACAGGTAAAGTAGTAGTACGCCCTAAAAATATTAATGTGGATATAATACCTTTAGATTTGAATAATTTCTATGGGCTATATTTAGCATCGAAGAAATATAAAAAACTGATTCAAGATTTTCAACCTGATGTTGTACATGCACATATGGTACATGCTAATATTTTTACGCGTTTAAATCGTATTGGCTGTGCGATACCAAAGTTAATTTGTACGGCTCATAATTCTAATGAGGGTGGAAGGCTCAGAATGATTGCCTATCGATTAACAAATTTTTTATCTGATTTTAATAGTAATGTGAGTCAAGAAGCGACAGAGTCTTTAATTAGTAAAGGTGCATTTAATAAAAATAATTTAACCACCGTGTATAATGGAATCGATTTAAGTAAATTTAAATCATTTAGAACAGCAAAAAAAAATGATGAAATAATGGTTTTATCGGTAGGTCGGTTTAATGAACAAAAAGATTATCCTAATTTATTTAGAGCGATAAAAATCTTAAAAGATAATAATCTCATCGAAAAAATTAAGTTTTATATCGCTGGTGATGGAGAGCTACGATCAGAATTAGAGCAACTTATAAAAATTTTAAATATTTCTGATAATGTAACACTATTAGGTATTAGATCAGATATACCAGAATTGATGAATCAAGCTCATTTTTTTATTTTACCATCAGCTTATGAAGGTTTTGGTTTAGTTGTTGCAGAAGCAATGGCATGTGGCGCTTTTGTTATTGCGACAAATAGTGGTGGCGTGGCTGAAGTCATGGGTGATACAGGACTTTTAGTTCCTCCTCAAGATAGTGAGGCGCTAGCCAAAGCAATAGAAAAAGCAGTGAGTAAAACACCTTTAGAGATACAAGAAAATAACTTAAAAGCACGACAACGTGTGGAAGAATTATTTTCTTTAGAAGCAAGTGTAAAAAAATGGTTGGCTTTATATGAAGCTAAATAAAAAAATTATCTTAATTGGCACAGTCGCATCTAGCTTCTATGGTTTTCGTGCAGATTTAATTCATACACTGTTAAAAAAAGGTCATCAAGTTTATGCCTTTACCTCGGAATATACGGCAGAAGACCTAAAAAAAATAGAAAAGTTGGGTGCTACACCAATTACATATACGCTCAACCGTGGTGGACTAAACCCACTCGCAGATATAGTTGCAACATATCGGCTCTCAAAAAAAATTAAAACAATTAATCCTGATATAGTCTTTTCTTATTTTTCTAAGCCCGTCATTTTTGGTACTTTAGCTGCCAAATTAGCTCAAGTACCACGTGTGATAGGTATGCTCGAAGGTTTAGGCTATACATTTACGGAGCAACCAGAAGGCTTGAGTAAGAAGACTCAACTTATAAAGAAAATACAGGTTTTTTTATATAAAATAGCATTACCACAACTTGATCAGCTTATTTTTTTAAATCCTGATGACCCTAAAGATTTGATTGAGAAATATACTATAAATGTCAAAAATATAGAAGTTTTGGGTGGGATTGGCTTAAACTTACAAGACTATCCATATCAACCATTGAGTAATATTCATTTGACCCTTAAATTTTTATTTATTGGTCGTTTATTGAAAGAAAAAGGCATACATGAATTTGTTCAGGCAGCAAAACTGGTAAAGAAAATATATCCCGATACAGAGTTTACAGTGCTTGGTGCAATAGACCATCATAATTTAGGCGCTTTACAACAATCAGACTTAGATACTTTAATTTCCTCTAATATTATTCAATACCCTGGTCATGTGAGTAATATCAAAGACTGGATTGCTGACTGTCATGTATTTGTATTGCCCTCGTATCGTGAGGGAGTGCCACGAAGTACCCAAGAAGCAATGGCGACAGGACGTGCAATTATTACAACAGATGTGCCAGGTTGTAGAGAAACAGTAATTAACACGAAAAATGGTTTTATTGTGCCAAAATGGAATCCTGAAGCTTTGGCAGAAAAAATGATTTATTTCATTGAGAACCCAGAACAAATTCAATTAATGGGTGCCGAAAGCTATAAAATAGCTCTTGAAAAATTTGATGCAGAAAAAGTAAATCAACGTTTAGTGAATATGCTAGGTTTATAAATGTTAAAACGCCTCCTCGATATTATTATTGCCTCTATTGCCCTAATTTTACTGTCACCCTTGTATTTTTATGTGGCACATAAAGTGAAAAAAAATCTAGGCTCACCTGTGTTATTTCGTCAGGTGCGCCCGGGTTTACACGGCAAACCTTTTGAAATGATTAAATTTCGTAGTATGAAAGATGCGGTAGATGCACAAGGCAACTCTTTACCAGACCGTGAGCGATTAACTCCGTTTGGCAAAATGCTGCGTTCTAGTAGTTTGGATGAAATGCCAGAATTATGGAACGTCATTAAGGGCGATATGAGCATTGTTGGACCACGCCCACTACTCATGGAATATTTACCTCTTTATAGCCCCGAACAGGCTAAACGCCATAATGTCCGTCCAGGCATGACAGGTCATGCGCAGGTCAATGGCCGCAATTCCATTGGCTGGGAAGAAAAATTCAAGCTGGATACTTGGTATGTCGAAAATCAGTCGATTTGGTTAGATTTTAAAATTATGATCCAGACAGTCAAAAAAGTGTTAATTAAAGAAGGTATTAACCAATCTGAAGAAGTAACAATGACAAAATTTACTGGTAATAAAGAAAAATGAATATCGTATATGCTGTATATGGTGCAGGAGGTTTTGGTCAGCAAGTACTAAGCTTCTTTAAAATGCAGTTTTTAGATAAACAACAAAAGGACATTTTCTTCTGTTATGTTGATGATAATATAGAGCAAGAATCTATTAATGGTGATAGAGTTATTTCTTATTCTGAATTTTTAACGCTAAATTGCAAAAAAAAATATATTAACATTACCATTGCGAACAGTAGTATTCGTCAAAAAATTGCACAGCAAATATTGTCTGATGGTTTGAAAGTTTTTTCTATCATTTCCCATCAAGGTTTAGCTTTATCTAATGTTAAATCGGACATGGCTTTAATCTTGAGTCCTTTTACGGTCATTAGTTCTAATGTTCAATTAGGGAATTTTTGTCATATTGGATTTCATAGTTCGATCTCCCATGATTGTAAAATTGGTGATTACGTTACTATAGCAACTGGAGCGCGTTGTAATGGAAATGTTTATATCGAAGATCATGCCTATATTGGTAGTGGGGCGGTGATTAAACAAGGAACGCCAGAAAAACCATTGGTGATTGGTAAAGGGGCAGTGGTCGGGATGGGTGCTGTGGTCACCAAGAGTGTTCCACCGGGCGTAACCGTAGTTGGCAATCCGGCACGGATCTTAGAGAAAAAATAAGTTTTTTAATTTTAAAAATTCAGGAAACATCATGTTAAACACTGCATTTCAACCATGGCCAAGTTTTACTCAGGAAGAAGCGGATGCGGTTTCCCAGGTTTTGTTGTCGAATAAAGTCAACTACTGGACCGGGCAAGAGTGCCGTGAGTTCGAAAAAGAATTTGCCCGGTTTGCAGAAACCCGGTATGCCGTGGCATTGGCCAATGGAACTGTAGCGCTAGATGTTGCGCTCAAGGCATTAGGTATTGGCGCAGGGGATGATGTGATTGTCACTTCACGTACCTTTCTGGCCTCGGCCAGCTCCATTGTAACAGCTGGGGCAAACCCGGTCTTTGCTGATGTCGAACTAGACTCCCAGAATATCTCCCGCCGTACCATTGAAGCGGTGATCACACCCAATACCAAGGCCATTATCTGTGTGCATCTGGCAGGCTGGATGTGTGACATGGACCCGATCATGCAGCTGGCTTCCGATAAAGGCCTGTATGTAATCGAAGACTGTGCGCAGGCACATGGAGCAAAATATAAAGGTAAATCTGCCGGTTCAATCGGTCATGTTGCGGCCTGGTCCTTCTGTCAGGACAAGATTATGACGACAGGTGGTGAAGGCGGCATGGTGACCACCAATGACGAAACCCTGTGGAAAAAGATGTGGTCCTATAAAGATCATGGCAAGAACTTTGACAGCATCTATAACAAGCAGCATCCACCGGGTTTCCGCTGGCTGCATGACTCCTTTGGCACCAACTGGCGCATGATGGAAATGCAGGGTGTGATCGGCCGTATTCAGCTGAAAAAAATGCCGGAATGGACTGCAAAACGCCTTGCCAATATGGAAAAGATTTATGCGGCATTTGCAGACAGTCCATATTTTAGCGTCCATCGTCCATCCGATGATTATGTGCATGCTGCCTATAAATGTTATGTGCAGGTCAATATCGATGCTTTGCCTGAAGGCTGGTCACGTGACCGGATCATGCAGGACATCAGTGCGCAGAATGTGCCTTGTTTCAGTGGCTCCTGTTCAGAAGTTTATCTCGAGCATGCTTTTGATGATACGCCATGGCGTCCGGCTCAGCGTTTGCCGAATGCGCAAAAACTCGGTGAAACCAGTCTGATGTTTTTAGTTCATCCTACTTTAAGTGATGAAAGTATTAACAAAACAGTCACCGCAATTCAACAGGTCATTCATAGAATAGTTGCTTAAACTTTTAGAATATAAGTGCACCGTGTTCGGTGCATTTAACTGATATAGAATATGTTTTTAAGTTGCTCATCGCATTGTGACTTATTAAAAATTTATTAAAATTGAGACAACGCATCCAGTGAAATCGATCATTACGCCTTTCGTAGAATCACCACGAGCCGCCAAACTTGCATTTTTAATTATTCTGGATTTTTGTGCTTTTCCTGTCTTGATCTGGCTATGTTATGCCATTCGCCGATTCGATTTAGGCGCAGAAGTGGTACCGAATCTGGCTTTTGGTGCGCTTTGGGTCAGTTTAATTGCAGTCGTATCCCTATTCGTATGTGGGGTTTATCGCTTTATTGTCCGTACGTATAATGAAGTGTTTATGATTAAAATGGGGCTGGCGACGGCATTGACGGTCGCTGGCCTGTATGCCCTGGCTTATTTTACCCCGGCCTTTATTCCGACTTCTATTCCGCTGATGTTCGGCTTTATGATGTTTGCCTGGATCTGGTTTAGCCGGGGCATCATCCGTTTTATTATCCGTTCCTACTTGCAGGCTGACGTACAGAAAAAACGTATTGCGATTTATGGCGCGGGTAATGCAGGCCAACAGGTCGCTGCTGCACTGTATCGTTCCAATGAGCATTTGCCGGTCATGTTTATTGACGATAAACGCTCGTTAAGCGGACAGCAGCTGGGCCGACTCAAAGTCTATGATGCCCAGACCGCTTTAAATGTGATGGCTAAGAAAAAAATTGATGAAATCCTGATTGCCTTGCCTTCTGTAGGCCGGGTGCGTAAAAGTGAAATCATCAAGTTTTTAGAACCGGCACATTTAAAAATTACCGAGATTCCAGGGCTGACCAAACTAGTGGATGGTGAAATTCGAATTTCTGATATTCAGGAAGTGGATATTATCGACTTGCTGGGGCGTGACCCGGTGCCGCCAGTGCCGGAGCTGCTGGCCAGAAACATTAAAGATAAAATGGTGATGGTCACTGGTGCGGGCGGTTCGATTGGTTCAGAACTCTGCCGCCAGATCATTAAAAACCAGCCGGCCAAAATTATCATTTATGAACTGACTGAATTTGCGCTCTATAGTATTGAAAAAGAGTTACGCCTCACTGCAAGCTGTGAAATTATTCCGATTTTAGGTTCAGTTCTCGACGAACGTAAGTTAGAACGGGTGATTGAACAATATGGCGTACAGACTGTTTATCATGCTGCCGCCTATAAACATGTCCCGCTGGTGGAGTGTAATCCGCTGGCAGGTTTGAAAAACAATGCTGTTGGAACCGCCTTTAGTGTGAATGCGGCGGTGAAAAAAGGCGTCGAAACCTTTGTACTGATTTCAACCGATAAAGCGGTACGTCCAACCAACGTGATGGGTGCGACCAAGCGGATGGCAGAGCTTTATTGTCAGGCCATGGCAGAAGCTCAGGACCAGACCCAGATCAGTATTGTCCGCTTTGGTAATGTACTGGGTTCTTCAGGCTCGGTGGTACCGCTGTTTAAACAGCAGATTGCCAAGGGTGGGCCAATTACGGTGACTGATCCCGAAGTGACCCGTTTCTTTATGACCATTCCGGAAGCCTCGCAGCTGGTGATTCAGGCTGGTGCCCTCGGTACCGGCGGAGATGTGTTCTTGCTGGATATGGGCGAACCGGTACGGATTCAGGATCTGGCACGACAAATGATTTCACTCAGTGGACTCAAAGTCCGTGAAGAAAAAAATCCAAATGGCGATATTGAAATTCAATATACCGGCTTACGTCCGGGTGAAAAGCTGTATGAAGAACTGCTGATTGATGAAGAAAATACAGAAATTACCTCGCATAAGCGTATTTTGAGATCAGTCGAGAAGCATTATCCATTGGCAGAAATCCTGGAGGTCTTTAAACGGATGCATGAACTTTCAGCGACCCAATCCGATATTGAATGGGCATTGGCGCAGCTGGAATACTATGTCGATGGTTATGTCCGTGGTAATGACATTCAAGTGAACTAGGTTATTTATAGATATGATTAAGAAAGCAATTCTTCCTGTGGCCGGCCTCGGTACACGTTTTTTACCGGCCAGCAAATCGATTCCCAAAGAAATGGTCACTGTGGTCGATCGTCCGGCGATTGAATATGTGGTCCGTGAAGCGGTAGCCGCCGGAATTGAACAAATTATTTTGGTGACTCATTCTTCAAAAGCATCGATTGAAAATTACTTCGATCGTAATTTTGAACTTGAAACCACGCTTGAGCAAAAAAACAAAACCGATTTACTCAAAGAAATTACTGAAATTCTGCCTAGCGGTGTAAGTATCATGAGTGTACGTCAACCGCAGCCTTTGGGCTTGGGCCATGCGGTACTGTGTGCCAAAGCCGTGATTGGCGATGAAGATTTTGCGGTATTATTGCCAGATGTGCTGGTCAAAGATCAGGATCCAGAAAATGATTTGTCTCGCATGATTCAGCGTTATGACGCGTCTCAAGCAGCACAAATCATGGTTGAAGCGGTGCCTGAACATCTGGTGGATCAATATGGGATTGTCGATGTGGCCGCATCTCCGGCCGAAGGCGAAAGCATTGTCATGCAAGGGATTGTTGAAAAACCGGCAGTCGGCACCGCACCATCGAATCTGTCTGTGGTCGGGCGTTATATCCTGCCGGCAAAAATCATGCAGCTTCTGGAACAGACACCACGAGGTGCTGGAAATGAAATTCAGCTCACCGATGCGATTGCCATGTTACAGCAGACTGAAGCAGTGGAAGCTTATCGTATGAAAGGTCAAACTTTTGACTGTGGCAACAAACTTGGCTATCTTAAAGCTGTATTACATTATGGGATTGATCATCCCAAGCTTGGTCGCGAGTTTAAAGCGTTGATCCAAGAACTCGCTTTATAATAAAAAATAATAACCAAGGAATACTATGAAAGTCGCAGTACTGGGGAAAACCTTATTTTCCGGGGTCATTTCGGCCCTTTTATCTGAATGTGGTCATCAGGTGGTGTGGTGTAACAGCTTCAGTGCAGATGAGCCGGCCCGGACTTATTTTCAGGATGAATCCTTGCAGTCATTGCTGCACAAACAGGAAAAATCTGGTTTTTTAAACTGTTGTGATTTTCAGCATCTGGATTTTAATCAGGATGTTTTTTTCTTTAGTTTTAACGCCACCGAAGAGCAGCAGGCATTTCAGATGCTGGATACCATTCGGCATGCCTGTTTTGCTCATCCGAAGCTGATGATTAATGCTTCGACCTTTGGCTTGCATGGCACCCAACGTTTTCAACAACTGCTGCCGAATGATGACTGGATTTATCTGCCCGATATTATTCAGGAAGGTAATGCCCTGCGTAGTTTTGTTCAGGCCAGCCAGCTGATCGTGGGCTGTGATCATGCAGATGCACAGGCTAAAATCAGAGAGCTGTTACGCCCCTTGTTTCCGCGTGCGCAGCAGTATCTGTTTATGCCGGTACTGGATGCCGAATTTACCAAACTCAGTATTTCCGGCATGCTGGCCACCCGGATCAGTTATATGAATGATCTGGCCAGCGTGGCAGAAAAACTCGGGATCGATATTGAACAGGTGCGTCAAGGCATGGCGGCGGATAACCGGATTGGTTCCGCCTATTTGTTTCCGGGCGTCGGTTTTGGTGGAGAGAACTTCTCGCATGATATCCGCACCTTAACGCATGCAGTAGCAGATTCAGGGGTAAAAAACCAGTTGCTGGAACAGGTCTGGGAGATTAACGAACAACAAAAAGAATTACTGTTCCGCAAGCTCTGGAATTATTTCCGTGGCGATTTACAGGGAAAAGTGGTGGCGATTTGGGGCGCAGCCTTTAAGGAAAATACCCCGAGCATCCAGCAATCTCCAGTGCATGCCATGCTCACTGCATTATGGGCGCAAGGGGTGACGGTCAAACTGCATGATCCGCAAGCATTGGCCAATATTAAAAAAGTCTATGGGACACGGCAGGATCTAATACTGTGTGAAGATCAATATCAGGCAGTTGAGGGGGCAGATGCCTTATGTTTGATGACTGCCTGGAAGCAGTATGGTAGTCCAGATTATCCACACCTCATTAAACTGATGCAGCATCCCCTGATTTTGGATGGTCGTAATCTGTATGATCCGGCCTATATCAAGGCGCGTGGTTTTAATTATATTGGGGTGGGACGTTAATGTTAAGTCAGCTTAAACCAGATCTAAATACTGAAACTGTGTGTCAAAAACTCGCCTCGAGCAAAGAACAATTTGATGCGGTGCATCTACGAGAACTGTTTGCCGCAGACCCCCAGCGTTTTAACAAATATTCAATTCAGTTTGAACAGCTGGTCTTCGATTATAGTAAACACAGAATTGATAACACGGTGATGGAGGACCTGATTGAATGGGCAGATGCACAAAACTTAAGATCCTGGATCGGGTCTTTATTTTCAAATCAGGACATTAATTATACCGAGCAACGTGCTGCCATGCATTGGGCATTACGCTTGCCAGTCCAGGATCAGCAGCATACGGATCTGGCCGCTGATGTGCATGCTCAACTTGAGCGCATGTATGCCTTGGTCGAGCAAATTCATGCCGGGCAGCGTCGTGGTGCCACCGGGGAAGTGATTCAGGATGTGGTCAATATTGGCGTGGGCGGATCAGATCTTGGCCCTCTAATGGTCACCCATGCCTTATCGGATTTTAAATACCAGTCTGCCCAGCCACTCAATGTGCATTTCGTCTCGACCATGGATGGCAGTCAGCTGTCCGAGTTGTTGCATCAACTGCGTCCGGAAACCACGCTATTTATTATTTCGTCCAAATCATTTGGCACGATTGATACTCTGACCAATGCCCAGACAGTACGCTTGTGGTTAGAAAAGGCCTTGGGTCAGCATCCCTATATTCTGAAGCATCATTTTATTGGAGTTTCTACCAAGCCGGAGAAAATGACGGCCTGGGGAATCGCTCCGGAAAACCAGCTACTGTTGTGGGACTGGGTCGGTGGTCGCTATTCACTGTGGTCCTGTATCGGATTGCCGATTGCACTGAGTATCGGCATTGAAGGTTTTAAGCAGCTGCTGGCCGGTGCCTATGCGGTCGATCAGCATTTTCAGTATCAGCCTTTTGAGCGCAATATTCCGGTGTTGATGGGGCTCTTGGGTGCATGGAATAACAATTTTCTGGATATTCAGACCCATGCCATCCTGCCTTATGATGGACGACTGAAATACTTTGCTTCTTATTTGCAACAGCTGGAAATGGAATCTAACGGTAAGTCGATTCAACGTGATGGTGAAAAAGTTCAGCTGGATACCTGTCCGATTATTTGGGGCGAAGTGGGACCGAATGCGCAACATGCTTTTTATCAGCTCCTCCATCAAGGTACGCAGTCAGTGAGTTGTGACTTTATTGCGCCGGTCAAGCGCTATAACAGTCAGCAATATACCTATGCAGACAGTGCCGAAGCATTAATTGAACAGCATCATTTGGCCCTGTCTAACTGCTTGGCGCAATCACGTTTATTGGCCTTTGGTAATGAGGCTTTGGACCCAAAAGAATTAGAGAGCTTGCCAGCCTATAAACAGTATGAAGGCAACCAACCGAGCAGTACGCTGTTGATGCAAGAGCTGAATCCTTATAGTCTGGGTATGCTGATTGCTCTATATGAACATAAAGTTTTTGTGCAATCGGTGCTGTGGAATATCAACCCATTTGACCAGTGGGGCGTAGAAAAGGGCAAGGAAATTGCCAACCAGCTATTGCCAATACTCAATGGCGAACAGACTAATCTGGATGGTCTAGATGCTTCAACCCAAGGCTTAATTAAAATTTTGTTAGGAAAGTAATATGGCTAAAATTTTGGTCACAGGCGGGGCAGGCTATATTGGTTCACATACCTGTGTGGAATTGCTGAATGCTGGACATGAAGTGATCGTGCTGGATAATCTGTGCAATAGCTCAGCTGAGTCTTTAAATCGGGTGCAACAGTTGACCCTGAAAAGCCTGACCTTTGTTGAAGGAGATATCCGGGATAGCCAGTTACTGGATCAGGTCTTTCAACAAAATTCAATTGATGCGGTGATTCATTTTGCCGGACTGAAAGCGGTGGGAGAAAGCCAGCAAATACCATTGGCTTATTTTGACAATAATATTGCCGGTTCAATCAGCCTGGTTCAGGCCATGCAACGCGCACAGGTTTTTAAACTGGTGTTTAGTTCCTCAGCAACGGTGTATGGCGAAAATAATCCTTCACCTTTAAATGAAGAAATGCCTACCGGAATGCCGACCAATAACTATGGCTATACCAAGCTGATTGTGGAGCAGCTCTTAGAAAAGTTGTCTGTGGCGGATGAACGTTGGTCGATTGCCTTATTACGTTATTTTAATCCGGTCGGCGCGCATAAAAGTGGCCAGATTGGCGAAGATCCACAAGGTATTCCCAATAACCTGATGCCTTTCGTGACTCAAGTGGCAGTCGGTCGTCGTGAAAAGCTATCTATTTTCGGTCATGATTATGACACGGTGGATGGGACTGGCGTGCGCGATTATATTCATGTAGTGGATCTGGCCAATGCACATTTATGTGCCCTCAATAATCGTCTAACTGCGCAAGGTTGCCGTGCCTGGAATATTGGTACAGGTAATGGCATTTCAGTGTTGCAAGTTAAAGATACTTTTGAGCAGGTGAATGGTGTTGCGATTGCATTTGAATTAGCCCCTCGTCGTGAAGGCGATGTGGCCACCTGTTTTGCAGACAATACCCGTGCAGTCCAAGAGTTGGGCTGGCAACCTCAGTATGGTTTAGAGGATATGCTCGCTGACAGCTGGAACTGGCAGAAGCAGAATCCGAATGGTTATCGCTAAAATCTTTATAGCGATATAAATAAAAATGGGAGCTTTTGATGAACAGCTCCCATTTTTATTGTACTGTATGCGTGAAGATTAACTCTGAATCAGCTGAGTCAATTCATCGACATAGTCCTGCATTGGTCGTGGATTATGATCACGACGGCTTTCAATATTTAGACGCAATAGCGGTTCAGTATTCGATGCACGCACATTAAAACGCCATGCACCAAAATTAAGGCTGACCCCATCGGTCTGATCGATCTCCGGCTGCTGATCGGCATAATGATCGAAAAGTTTTTGGATGGTTGCTTGGGTATCGGCGACTTTAAAGTTGATTTCACCACTGCATGGGAACTTGGCGATCATCTCCTCCACCAGAGAAGATAAGGATTTTCCTGTTTCAGACAGTACTACTATCGCCAGTAACCATGGAATCATGCCGCTATCGCAATAGGCAAAGTCACGGAAATAATGATGGGCACTCATTTCCCCACCATAGGCCGCATTATGCTCACGCATCACATCTTTAATAAAGGCGTGACCTGATTTTGACTGAACCGTGATCCCTTGGTATTGCTCTACAATATCCAGTGTATTCCAGACCAGACGTGGATCATGTACAATTTTTTCGCCAGATTGCTTCAGCAAGAACGCTTGAGCCAGAAGGCCGACAATATAATAGCCTTCAATAAACTGGCCTTTTTCATCGAACAGGAAGCAGCGGTCAAAGTCACCATCCCAGGCAATGCCCATATCTGCGCCATGCTGAATGACCGCATCACGGGTGCTATCACGGTTTTCAGTTAAAATCGGGTTGGGAATCCCGTTCGGAAAATTGCCGTCAGCTTCATGATGAATCTTGATAAATTCAACCGGAATATTGAGTTGTTGAAATTTTTGTTCAATCGCATCGACCACATGGCCTGCTGCACCATTCCCGGCATTCATGACCAGTTTCATCGGACGGATTTTTACCGGATCAATATAGCTCATCAGGTGATTTACAAATTCAGGCAGAATATTGTATTTTTCAGTATTGCCTTTATTGCTGACGTCAATAAATTCATCTGATTCTGCTAAAGCCTGAATCTCTTTAAGACCAGTATCGGCACTGATTGGACGGGCATTTTCACGTACCAGTTTCATGCCATTATAGTCCATCGGATTATGGCTGGCCGTGATTTCAATGCCACCTTGAACATCCAGATGGAAGGCGCCAAAATAGACTTCTTCCGTGCCGGTCATGCCCAGATCCAGAACATTGACACCCGCATCATTTAAACCGTGAATGGTGGCCTGTTTTAAACCTTCACTGCTGAGCCGGATGTCACAGCCAATGACCACCGTTTTAGGTTGATAAATCTGTCCATAAGCACGGCCAATTTTATAGGCAATCTCTTCATTGAGCTCGGTGCCGAGTTTGCCGCGAATGTCATAGGCTTTGAAGCAAGTCAGTTTGGTCATTTATAGGCTCTCCATTCAGAAGAAAAAAGGCCGGTTCCCCAGCCCTGATTCAATTTTAATTATTCTACCGTAACCGATTTTGCCAGATTACGTGGCTGATCGACATCTGTACCACGCAGCACTGCCACATGATAAGACAGTAACTGCACCGGGATGCTATATACAATCGGTGCCAGCACTGCATTGACTGCCGGAATATGTACCACATGCTGACGCTCTTTGGCTTTAATGCCGCTGTTTTCATCGGCAAAGACAAAGAGTTCGCCACCACGTGCCTGAACTTCTTCCATATTGGATTTCAGCTTATCCAGCATGTCATCTTGCGGTGCCAGAATCACCACCGGCATGTCATTGTCGACCAGTGCCAATGGGCCATGTTTTAGCTCACCTGCAGCATAACCTTCAGCATGAATATAGGAAATTTCTTTCAGCTTGAGTGCACCTTCCAGTGCGATCGGGAAGTGCGTACCACGGCCCAGGAACAGGCAATGCTGCTTTTCAACAAATAGCTCAGACAGACCTAAAATTTCATTATCATGACGTAAAGTGTCCAGAATCACTTTAGGCAAATGCCAGAGTTCTGTGCTGATCTTCGTCATCTGTTCTGTAGAAATGCTATTTTTGACCGAACCAATTTTCAATACCAACAGCATTAAAGCAGCAAGCTGGGTGGTAAAGGCTTTGGTAGATGCCACACCAATTTCAGGGCCTGCCAGTGTCAACAGACTATGCTGGGTCTCACGCACCATCGATGATGTAGCGACATTACAGATGGTCATCGTAGTGATGTCCAGCCCTTTGGCCGCCGCACGTTTCTGTGTATCACGTAATGCAGCCAAGGTATCGGCAGTCTCACCGGATTGGGAAATACACACATAGAGTGTGTGATTCACAATGACTGGCGTACGATAACGGAATTCGCTGGCAATCTCGACCTGACACGGCAGATCAATCAGCTGTTCAAACCAGTATTTGGCAATCATGCCGGCATGATAGCTGGTACCACAGGCAATAATCTGGATTTGCTGGATTTTTGCGAAGTCCTGTTCCGCACTGGCAAGAAAGTCTTTGCGCAGGTCATTGCCATTTAAGGCTTGAGAAATGGTCTGTTTGATCGCTTCAGGCTGCTCATAAATTTCTTTGAGCATGTAGTGCTTATATTCACCTTTAGAGGCATTGCTGACCGCAGCATCCAGTTCCTTGACCGGACGATCGACCAGCTGACCATCGACGAAAACTTCAATCGTGCTGCGGGTCAAACGCGCAATATCACCTTCTTCCAGGTAGATAAAACGGTTGGTAATCGGGAGCAGTGCCAGCTGGTCAGAACTGATAAAGTTCTCGCCAATCCCCACACCAATGACGAGTGGAGAACCTTCACGTACGGTAATCAGTTCATCCGGATGATCTGTATGCACAATACCTAGGGCATAAGCACCTTTGAGTTGTGGTACTACCTGGCGCACAGCTTCCATTAAGCTTGGGGTAGATTTCAGGGCGTCATTGATCAGATGTGCAACCACTTCTGTATCGGTCTGTGAAGTAAAGACATAACCCAAAGCTTCAAGATCATCTTTAAGTTCTTGATAGTTCTCAATGATTCCGTTATGGACCACTGCCACATTTTCAGAAATATGCGGATGGGCATTTTCTTCAGTCGGTTTGCCATGGGTTGCCCAGCGTGTATGTGCAATGCCAAGTGAGCCGCTGATCTGTGATTCATTTACGGCCTGTTCAAGGTTCGCGACCTTGCCGACACGACGTTCACGCAGGACCTGGCTATTGTTGATGAGTGCCAAACCTGCTGAATCATAACCCCGGTATTCCAGGCGTTTTAAGCCTTCAATCAAAATATTGGTAATGCTACGTTCTGCAATGCCACCGACGATACCACACATATTTATTCCCCCTTATTTCTTGATTTTTTGCGGACGTGGATAGTTTTCTTTGGCAAATTGCTTAGAACGTTCTACCGCCAAACTGTTGTCTTCCACATCACGAGTAATCGTCGAGCCTGCACCCACTGTAGCACCATTGCCAATTTTCACAGGTGCAACCAATGAACTGTTCGAACCAATGAAAGCCTGATCACCAATGATGGTTTTAAATTTATTCGCACCATCATAATTGCAGGTAATGGTACCTGCACCAATATTAGAACCGGCACCGATTTCAGCATCACCGAGATAGGTGAAGTGGTTGGCTTTAGAGCCTACGCCAATCGTGGTATTTTTCACTTCTACAAAGTTACCGATATGCACCTCGGCAGCAAGCTTCGCACCCGGACGCAGTCGTGCAAAAGGGCCAATCTGGGTATCTTCACCGACGATAGCATTGTCAAAAATGCTATAAGGTTGCACTTTAGTCCCAGCTGCAATTTTGGTATTTTTGATGATACAGCCGGCGCCAATTTCAACATGATCGCCCAGCTCGCAATCACCTTCGATAATCACGTTGATATCAATCTGTACATCTTGACCGACAGTTAAATTACCACGCAAATCAAAACGGCTCGGATCAATCAGATGCACACCTTGCTGCATCAGCTGTTTGGCCTGACATGCCTGAAACTGACGTTCTAATGCTGCCAGTTGCACACGGTCATTTACGCCTTCAACTTCAAAGGCTTGTTCAGGTTCTACCGAAGCAACCTGCATACCATCTGCCAGAGCCATCGCCACAATATCGGTCAGATAGTATTCACCCTGAACATTCTCATTGCTTAAATTTGGCAGCCATTGATGCAACTTTGCATTGCTGACCGCATAAATGCCAGTATTAATTTCTTGGATCTGACGTTGCTCGTTTGTTGCATCTTTATGTTCAACAATGGCCTGAATCTGACCATTTTTACGCACGATGCGACCATAACCATTGGCATCTGGCAAGGTGAGCGTGACCAGACCAATGCCAGTTTCTGCAGTGGCATCGAGTAATTTTTGCAAGGTGAGCGGGTTAATACAGGGTACATCACCAGAAAGAATCAACGATACGCCGTCTTGGGGCAGGACAGGTAAAGTCATTTGTACGGCATGACCGGTACCCAGCTGTTCGCTCTGTTCAACCCATTTAATTTTTTGCGCTGTAAAAGCAGCTTGAACCTGCTCGCCACCGTGCCCGTAAATGGTAATAATATTATCTGCGTTTAATTTTTTTGCTGTGTCAATGACATGACCCAGTAAAGGACGTCCTGCAAGCGGTTGTAATACTTTCGGTAAGCTTGAACGCATGCGCGTGCCTTTACCTGCAGCAAGAATAATAACAGTCGTTGACATGTTCTAATCCTAAATATGGCTTATGCCACGGTGAAGTAAAAATAAATCAAAATACAAAGAGCCGCCCACAGGCCAGCAATGATGTCATCCAGCATGATGCCAAAACCGCCGTCGACCTGACGGTCAATGACCCGAATCGGCCACGGTTTCCAGATATCAAATAATCTGAATAGCGCAAAACCGACCAGCAGCCAGAGAAAGTTCATCTGGCCGAGATAGATCAGGGGTAAAAATGTGATGGATTGTCCGGCGAATTCATCCCAGACAATACGGCCATCATCATGAACGCCCATGACCTTGGCAGTATGCCCGCAGATATATATGCCAATCAGGGACATGATGGCAATGGCAAAAAGACTGTTTAGAAAATCAAGATGCAGCCAAATCGGGATAAATAACAGTGCAAAAGCCGAACCAAAGGTCCCCGGTGCTTTAGGCACCAGTCCTGAGCCGAAGCCAACGCCACTAAATACAATCAGTCGGTCGGTCCATGACATGGCTTTAAAATTGATCGCAGGTTTATGCAAAATGTTGATACCCATTAAATTGAAGCAAATGATCTACGCCATCTTTTTCAAAAGTTAAGCCGTGCTGCTGCTGAATTGTGCCGACTATACTAATCGAAACATCAAGTTGTTTTTGCAATAATTTTTCGTAATTTTGCGGGCTTATTGTAAAACATAATTCATAATCGTCGCCACCGGCCAGTGCATACTGCCATTTTTGTGCCTCGCTTAAGGCCTGCAGGGCAGGACTGATCGGTAAGTGTTCCAGTTGTAGCTTGGCACCGACTTGCGAGGCTTTGAGAATATGTCCAAGATCTTGGGCCAAACCATCCGAGACATCAATCATGCTATGTGCCAGACCTTTTAAGGAGGCACCGAGCTGACAACGTGGCGTCGGATAGTCCAGACGTTTCTGTAGCGGATGACCTAAATGATTTAAGGCAAAAGCAGCATCGCCGACAGTTCCACTGACACAGATCAGATCACCTGGTTTTGCACCTGAGCGTGGCACCGCTTGGCCAATATCGACCCAGCCTAAGGCTGTCACAGATAAAGTGAGATGCGGACTTTGGGTGGTATCACCCCCGATTAAACTCACGCCAAATTGATCGCAGCAATCGTATAAACCCTGACTAAAGCCTTTGAGCCAGTCATGATCAATTTGGGGTAGGCTCAATGCCAGAAGAATACTATGCGGTTTTGCACCCATCGCGGCAATATCGGAAAGATTAACAGCAACCGATTTCCAGCCAATGGCATGCGGATTTGTATCGAGAGGGAAGTGTCGTCCAGCAACCAGTGTATCGGCACAGATGACCAGTTGTTGCTGAGGCGGAGGGGTGAGCAAGGCTGAATCGTCACCGACGCCTAAATCGACAGAATGCGTATTCTTGCGATTGAAATAGGTGTCGATAATCGAAAATTCAGCCATACAACAATTCGACTTTAATTAGTTGGCTTGTTGCTTTTCTGCTGCACGTAGAGTTGTCGCTAAACGATCCAATACACCGTTGATGTATTTGTGGCTGTCGGCACCGCCAAAATGTTTAGCCAACTCGATCGCTTCGTCTAGAACCACGCGATATGGAATCTCAAGATGTTCTTTGAGTTCATACGCGCCTAGACGCAAGGTTGCGAGTTCAACACCATCCAGTGCTGAAAGTTCACGATCGAGTACCGGAATTAAGAGCGCATCCAATGCTTCATGATTGGCAACCACTTGAGTCAACAATTCATGATAATAGCTCAGATCCACTTTATGCATGGCATTTTCCACACGCGTACGTGCTTCAATCTCATGCACCGGATTGTGGCTCATTTGCCATTCATAAATTCCTTGTACAGCAAAGCGACGTGCTTTACGTTTTGCTGCATAAGTTGCTTGAAGTGTTTGCGACATAGCGTTAAATAGCCTTTAACAAGTTAACCATTTCAATCGCAGTCAGGGCAGCTTCGCTACCTTTATTGCCTGCTTTTGTTCCAGAGCGTTCAATCGCTTGTTCAATACTGTCCGTAGTGAGTACACCGTTAATGACAGGTAAGCCAGTGTCCAGGCCAACCACGCCTAAACCTTTGGCACATTCGCCTGCAACGAAATCGAAGTGAGGCGTGCTACCACGAATCACGGCGCCAAGCGCGATGATGGCATCGAAACGATCTGAAGTTGCCAGTTTTTTCGCAACTACAGGAAGTTCCCAGGCACCAGGGGCATGAACAACAGTGATATTATCCTCTGATACACCATGACGTTTCAATGTATCAATGGCACCTTCTAACAGATGTTCAACCACAAAGCTGTTAAAACGACCAACTAAAATCGCATAACGGTCTTCGTTCGCGAGATGTAACATACCTTCAATACGGCGAACTGCCATAGCAACCTCGATGATTTCTTAAGATGTTTGTTGTGCGGTGATGTATTCCACCACTTCTAAGTTAAAGCCTGATAGTGCATTGAAGCGCAATGGAGAGCTGAGCAGCTTCATTTTTTCAACGCCTAGATCACGCAAAATTTGTGCACCGACACCAATGGTCTGATACTGCTGAGACAGTGCAGAATTTGATTTTACATTTTTTGGTGTATTTAAGGTATCTAAAGCTGGACCCAAATCCTGTAAATGACGTTGCCCAATCCAGACCAGTACACCACGATCACTATTGGAAATTTCTTTTAATGCACGGTCTAAATTCCAGGCCGGTTCGCCGTCCTGTTTTTTCAGTTTGAGCAAATCACGGGTCGGATTAAAACCATGTACACGAACGGTGGTCACGCCTTGTTTAGGCTCGCCTTTGACCAGGGCCAAATGAATATCCGGGTTGCCCAGTTCACGATAACGATATAAATCAAATGTGCCGTATTCAGTGTCGAGTTTTTGATGATCGAGACGCTCAACAGTTTGCTCATTGGTCATGCGGTAATGAATCAGGTCGGCAATGGTGCCAATTTTCAAACCATGCTTTTCAGCAAAAACTTCAAGATCCGGACGGCGCGCCATCGTGCCATCTTCATTGATGATTTCACAAATCACCGAAGCCGGTTCCAGTCCTGCTAAACGAGAAAGATCACAACCTGCCTCGGTATGCCCGGCACGGTGCAATACGCCACCCGGCTGCGCCATCAGCGGGAAGATGTGTCCTGGCTGTACAATATCTGCCGGTTTGGCATGAGCAGCCACCGCAGTTTGAATCGTGTGCGCACGTTCAGCCGGTGAGATCCCGGTAGAAATACCTTTGGCTGCTTCAATTGACAGGGTAAAATTGGTTCCATGCTGGGCACCGTTTGCATCGACCATCAAAGGCAGATTCAACTGCTGGCAACGCTCTTTGCTTAAAGTCAGGCAGACCAGACCACGTGCATGGGTGATCATGAAGTTGATGTCTTCAGGACGTACGTGCGTGGCAGCAATCACTAAGTCGCCTTCATTTTCACGATCTTCATCATCCATCAGGATGACCATTTTTCCTGCACGGATATCTGCTACAAGCTCTTCAACAGTATTGAGCGGCATCAACCTTCACCTTCTTTTTTGATCTTGATCAGACCGAATCATGACATTATTGGGTACATAGTCTAACGCTTTTTAAGCAATTTTGCCTATGCTTATTAGTTTCCCTATAGTGGTTCAATGTTATACACAGTCTTGGGAATCATGAAAAGCCGACTTTAAATGAAAGCCAGGGCTTTATGCAGGTTTTTTGAACAGTTAAAATGCATAAAAAATGAAAAACTTAGGCGAAGTCCTTCTAAGTTAAAGTATTAATTTGTTTTTTATACAGTTTTATTCCTGTTTTTGTGATTTCCAGGCTTTTATTTTGCTGGTCAAGGATCAAGAGCAGAAAAATTTACCAGATATTAAAAAACTTGAATAAAACAAAAAAGCGAACTGCAGTTCGCTTTTGAGAAAATTCATACTTAGAAGAAACCAGCCGGTTTGGTTGAATAACTCACCAGCAGGTTTTTGGTCTGTTGATAATGATCCAGCATCATTCTGTGATTCTCACGGCCAATCCCTGATTTTTTATAGCCACCGAAAGCCGCATGTGCAGGATAAATATGATAACAGTTGGTCCAGACCCGACCCGCTTGAATCGCGCGTCCTGCACGGTAAGAGGTGTGTGCTGAACGTGACCACACACCTGCTCCTAAACCATAAATGGTGTCATTGGCGATTTTAATGGCATCATCAAAGTCCTTAAATGTCGCCACCGCCAGTACCGGCCCGAAGATTTCATCCTGAAAGGTTTTCATGTCATTGGTGCCTTTGAAAATGGTCGGTTCAATATAAAAACCTTGTCCCACTTCCTGACGTGCTTCACCACCGGTCAGAATTTGCGCACCCTCTTCGCGGCCAGTGGCAATACAGCCCAGAATCTTGTCCTGCTGTTCCTGTGAGGCTTGCGCACCAATCATGGTGTCGGTGTCGAGCGGATGACCGGTTTTAATGCGTTGCACCCGTTCTACCGCACGCGCCAGAAACTCATCGGCAATACTTTCCTGCACCAAGGCACGAGAAGGACAGGTACAGATTTCACCCTGATTCAGGGCAAACATGGCAAAGCCTTCCAGTGCCTTGTCCAGATAATCGTCTTCCTGATCCATAATGTCGGCAAAGAACAGGTTCGGTGACTTTCCGCCAAGTTCCAGTGTTACCGGAATAATATTCTCGGTGGCGTATTGCATGATTTGCTGACCGACTGCGGTTGAACCGGTAAAGGCAATCTTGGCAATGCGCGGATTGGTCGCGAGTGGACGACCGACTTCGATACCATAACCATTGACAATATTCAGTACACCCGGCGGCAAAATGTCCTGAATCAGTTCAGCTAAAACTAAAATGCTGACCGGGGTTTGTTCCGCAGGTTTCAGCACGATACAGTTGCCTGCTGCCAAGGCAGGTGCGAGTTTCCAGGCCGCCATCAGGATCGGGAAGTTCCACGGAATGATCTGACCCACCACACCCAATGGTTCATGGAAATGGTAGGCAATGGTATCTTCATCAATCTCGGAAATGCCGCCTTCCTGAGCGCGGATACAGCCGGCAAAATAACGGAAATGATCAATACATAGCGGAATATCGGCCGCTAAGGTTTCACGGATCGGCTTGCCGTTGTCCCAGGTTTCTGCCACCGCCAGCAGTTCCAGATTTTGTTCCAGACGATCTGCAATTTTTAGCAGGATATTGGAACGGGTGGTGGCTGAGGATGTATTCCACTGTGCTTTGGCCTTGTGCGCTGCATCTAGGGCCAATTCGATGTCTTCTACAGAAGAGCGCGGCACTTTGGTAAAGACTTTGCCATCTACCGGAGAGATATTGTCAAAGTATTCGCCTTTAACTGGAGCGACCCATTCGCCGCCAATGAAGTTGTCGTATTGGGCTTTAAATTGAATTTTTGCACCGTCAGTATTGGGGTCTGCATAACGCATAATCTATTCCTTTATATGATTGTTATTGGTACACGCTGACCCTATTTTCTCAATTGAAAATGCTACAGTTTCAGCAGTCAGCTCTACTATAAAGAGGGAAAAAGACAGGTGGTGCTTTGATTACACGCTTGCTACAAAAGACAACATTTGGAATATGAAGTATAGGAATTAAATTTTATATTTAATCGAAGCTTATCCTAAGAAATAAGCATTTAACTGGCGCTTAAAAAATCGAAGGATTCATGTATTTCTGATGGTTGCGGATTACATTCAGGAGGGCTATTTTATTCAATCAAAACACTTAACAGAAAACAGGAGCCTAAAATCATCTTTCCTGTTTGCCGGCATTATAATCCTTTGCTGTTGAGCCATTGAAACAGCTGCTGGTAGACCTGTTCACGTACAGATTTGTCTGAAAGCACCAGATCGTGTAAACCATTCTGAATGCTTTGAACCGTGACATCAGCTTTAATTTTTTTGGCATATTTCTGAATGTCTTTAACTCCCAAAATCACATCACTAGTTTGCGCTGCCTTGCCCCATTTTTTGGGATATAAAGTCTGATGCGAATGCATGACCAGAACCGGAATATCGAGTTCGATGCCGCGATGAATTTCTTTTTGTGCTTCATAGATGGCACGAATAAAACTGATCCGTACCCTTGGATAGCGGGTCTTTTTCCAGTCCAGACTGAAGTCCCATTCACCTTTTAAATCCTTGTGCAGACTGGCGGCATACCATTTATTTAACTCACTCGGAAATTTAAGGTCGGGAAAGATTTTTGCCAGTCTGCTGAGCTGTGGAATACCCAGCGCACGTTTGATCGGATTCATATTAAAGTCATAAAATGGACTATTCACCCACAGCGCTTGAATTAATGGATGATCGGGATGGTGGGCTGCGTACAATGTGGTGATGAGGCCGCCGGTAGAATGACCACAGAGCAGGGCAGCATCATGGCCCTCGCTTGCGATAATATCCAGTGCCTGGCTAATTTCTGCATCATATTCAGACAGCTCATGCACATTATAATAGTTCTGATGCGGCAGAATCGAACGGCCATATTTTCTTAAATCCAGCGCATAAAAATCAAAACCCTGCTGATTAAAGCGTTCCGCCATTTCAGTCTGGAAAAAATAATCAATAAATCCATGAATATATAAAACCGCTTTAGGAGTAGGCTGCGCTGCTTTTTTACGTATCAGGGTTGCTACAACTTTGCCCTCATAGTCATCTGGAAAGCTCAAGGTGGCTTGCTCATAGCCGATGCCTAAAATATCAGCTTGATAAAGGGGCTGGAATTCACTCATTTTTATACTCATTTATATTATTGAATTTATCCTTTATCCTTTATCCTTGATGAGCTTTAACTTTTTGTCAAATCAATCTTCTGCCTTAGCAGTATGAAAAAGATCAACACTATTTAAATAGGCCATAACCCATTTTAAATCAGTGAGATTTTAAAATAGAACAAGCATTTTTGATGGATAAAAGAAATTTATTACAAAATTAACCAAAATCTCTCCTATCACGCTACGTTATCAGATTATAAAATCCTGCTAAAAGCATTATCAATTTACTAAATACCCCAAAAGGCTAAAATCAGGATAGGCTATATAAAATAACGATAGTGATGTCATTGTTTTCGGCGAAGTGCCGAGGATTGATTAGAAGAGTTAAATAATGCCCAGAGAAAATTTGAACAGTAAACGCCCTTTATATATTCCGTATGCTGGAAACACCTTATTAGAACTCCCGTTACTCAATAAAGGTTCTGCATTTACTGAAGAAGAGCGTAGAAGCTTTAATTTGCATGGTTTGATTCCTCATGTGACCGAGACCATTGAGGAACAGAGTCAGCGCTCTTATCAGCAATATTGTGCTTTTAATAGTGATATCAACAAGCATATTTATTTGCGTAATATCCAGGATACCAATGAAACCCTGTTTTATCACCTGATTGAAAATCACCTTAGCGAGATGATGCCGATTATTTACACCCCGACTGTGGGGGAGGCATGTCAGCGCTTTTCTGATATTTATCGCCGTCATCGCGGAATCTTTATTTCCTATCCGGATCGCGATCAGATCGAACAGATTATTCACAATATTAATAAAAAGAACGTGAAAGTGATTGTGATTACCGATGGCGAACGCATTTTGGGTTTAGGCGATCAGGGGATTGGCGGAATGGGGATTCCGATTGGTAAATTGGCACTCTATACTGCCTGTGGGGGAATCAGCCCGGCGTATACCTTGCCGATCACTCTCGATGTCGGCACCAATAATCAGCAATTGCTGAATGATCCAATTTATATGGGCTGGCGTGAACCGCGGATCAGCGGCGATGAATACTATGCTTTTGTCGAAATGGTAATTCAGGCCATTCAGCAGCGCTGGCCGGATGCATTGATTCAGTTTGAAGACTTTGCGCAGAAAAATGCCATGCCTTTGCTGGAAAAATACCGTGATCGCATTTGCTGTTTTAATGATGATATTCAGGGAACCGCTGCGGTTTCGGTCGGAAGTTTAATTGCCGCTTCACGTGCAGCAGGTAAGCAGTTGAAAGATCAGGTGGTGGCATTTCTGGGGGCTGGTTCAGCTGGTTGCGGGATTGCGGAACAGATCATTAAACAAATGATTGCGGAAGGCTTGAGCGATAGCGAAGCACGTGCACGAATCTTTATGGTCGACCGCTTTGGTCTGATCACTGAAAATCAGCCGAATTTACTAAATTTTCAGCGTAAATTGGCACAGCCTGCTGAACATGTAGAAAGCTGGGCAGATGCTGAAGCCATGATTTCATTAACAGATGTCGTGAAGCATGCTAAGCCAACAGTACTGATTGGGGTTTCGGGGCAACCGGGATTATTCACACAGGAAGTGGTTGAAGCTATGGCTGAGAATAGCGTGCAGCCAATTATTTTCCCTTTATCCAATCCGACTTCACAGGTAGAAGCAGTACCGGCAGATATTTTGCAATGGACTAAGGGTAGAGCGCTGATTGCCACAGGTAGCCCCTTTGCACCGGTGAATTATCAGGAAAAAATCCATCATATTTCACAGTGCAATAATTCTTATATTTTCCCCGGAATTGGGTTGGGGGTGATTGCTTCGGGTGCGAAGCGTGTTACAGATAATATGCTGATGGCTTCTAGTAATGCTCTGGCGGATTGTTCGCCTAAGTTGCAAGACCCACAAGCGGATTTATTGCCAAGTCTCGATCATTTGCAGTCTATTTCAAAGCAGATTGCGTTGAAAGTCGCCCTTGCAGCAATTGAGGATGGGGTGGCGCCTAAAGTAAGTATTGAGGACTTGCAATTAGCGATTGAGCATAATTTCTGGACACCGCAATATCGTGATTATCAGCGGGTCACTTTCTAATTTTAAATGAAGACAAGCTCTGACTAAGCACTCGTTTTGGGCTGGTCAGCGTTTATTGGTTAAAATAGACAATGCATAAAAAAAGCCTTGATCTTTCGATCAGGGCTTTTTTGAATCTGGAGCGGGAAAGGAGACTCGAGCTCTCTGATTCCAATCTCGATAAAGTCGCTGAGATTTATTTTATTAAATAATATTAATTTTAAATATATGATTTAATGTAAAATATTTTACTGACTGGTATAATTTGATGATGAGAGAGGGGCCTGGGTCTACGGTTTCTGTTTTGCCTTTTGGCGTAAGACGTACAAATATAAGCTTTCTACTTTTTCACGTGCCCATGGTGTGGTACGCAAGAATCGCAATGATGATTTAACACTTGGGTCTATGCAAAAACATCTAATTTCAATTTTACGACTTAAACCTTCAAAGCCACCGTAGTAATCCAATAATTCATCCAAAATGTCAGCAAGTTTTTTGCCGTGTAAAGGGTCATTGGGGGTGTTCATAATAGATCAATCGTATTTTGGGTGACCATTATTATAACCTGAGCTAATTGGAAAACTAGAGCGTTTGAATGTAGGTAATGATGGACTGAATAACCATCAAAATTCTGGAGCACGCCCAGCAATCGGGTGAGGCATCATATATATGACTTGGTAATCCCATGTGCTGTGTAGGAAAGTTTTTTCTTAATGGGTCACCTTCTTAATGGGAGTAGGTACGAGGAGCGTTCTAAACCTTTACGGATCGCTTCAGCACTGTATTCAAAGGCAATTAATGGTCGACCTGTGATTGCTGTTGAGGAGACCAGTGTACCCCAAAGCCAATATTCACCCCATCAATTATAGTAAGCATTAAGTTTTTTGAGCGTGGATTTATTTCCAGATAAAGTCGTTCTTTACGAAGCCTCTCACATAAAACGCAACAACTTCTTCAGGTTTTTCTGAATCTTAAATCCATAATATTGGGTCTTATGTTTAGATATGGCTATTAAGCCACAAAATAATGGAGTTATAAAATGTGTCGGTTGATCGGTGCAAAGGTGCTTTATTGGATGATTAGATCCTATTAGATTAAAGAAGTCTAATTAGACATTTACAATCTAATGGAATCTAATACAATCTATAGCAATAAAGAATCATTGCTGAGTAATTAAAATGAGTAGCATCTCCAATGACCCTTGGCATTTTCCACGTACAGAACTAGCTAAACAAATTTTAGGCATGTTTGAGACTGGACTAGCTAGGTGTTTAGTCCCGGCATTTGATGGATCGGATCAATCTTAAAAAGTTCAGGTTCATCTGTCCACTGTTTGCAGATGAATTCGTAGGGAGTCAGGCCCCTGAGTGTTTTGAGTCTGCGACCGAAGTTGTATGCAGCAATAAAATCAGCAAGGTGAATGCATAGCTGAGTGTGATCGTCGTAATGGAACCGTTTGACAGTAGCTTCTTTAATCGTTCGGTTCATCCGCTCGACCTGTCCATTGGTCCATGGATGCTTGACCTTGGTAAGACGATGTTCAATGCCACATTCAGTACAAATCCGATCAAAGATGTGCTCAGAGGCGTAGCGATCACAGGTGCGGTTCGTGAACTGGATGCCGTTATCTGTTAGCACCGTATGGATTCTATAGGGCACAGCCTTAACCAGATTGTGCAGGAACTCCGCGGCTGCAATGCATAAAGGCAATCGTCTAGCGGCAACAAAGTGCGTTTTCGAAAAGCAACAATTGCCGCCTCATCTTCAGGCGATAACACGCTTGAGCGAGGATTCTTTGGCCCGGTTGTAAGATCATCTACTGAAGTACGTTTCTTCCATTTTACGACGGTCTTTTGATTGATGCCGTAACGCTTGGCTAGCGTTCTTAAGCTCTCTTGACTATTTTGTATTGCTCGACGCACTGCCTGTGTCGTTGTGGCGCTGCTGTGTAGAACTTGTCCCATAGTGCTTCCTTCCATTTATCTGAGAATATTGCACCATTAAAATCTGGGACTAAACACCTAGTTCTCTGACTTTTTTTGCCCCACGCCGGATGGGAAAAACTGAATTTTTACGAAAAGATATTACGCCCTTAGCAGAACAGCTTGGATGGCGCGTTTTTTATTTCAGTTTTTTAGATGCAGGCCTGCATAGTGAAGGACAGTTTGTAAAAGCTCTTGATGAGTTTTCACAGCAAAATGGCTTGATTGGTAAAGCCAATCATTGGATTAAAAATATTGGCTCTTTAAGTACAGAGGTGGCAGGTGTAAAAGCCGAAGTGACTCTTGCACAAGGGCAAGTGAATTCCAGTATTTTATCTAGTATTACAAAACTGGCTCAGCAGGGTAAACCTATTTTATTGCTACTTGATGAGATTCAGGCTTTAGCTAGTTCAAAATATAAAACAACTATTGCCAGTTTGCGTACTGCTTTAGATATGCATAAAGAAACGATAAAGGTAATTTTTACTGGTTCAAGTCGAGAGGGCTTGAGACAAATGTTTTCTGTGAGTAGTGCTCCATTTTTTCATTATGGGCAGAATTTACCTTTTCCAAATCTAACAAAAGCATTTACAGATCATCTGGCAGATGTATTTAATCAAACAACAGGACGTAGTTTGGATAAAGAAATTTTATGGTGTGCTTTTTTAGATATGAAGCAAAGTCCTCAACTGGTGAGGTCATTGGTTGAGCGTTTAGCATTAAACCCAATGCTGGCTATAGATTTTGCAAAGGAACAGCTTATAGCCGATACAATGGGGCACCGTGACTTTTCAGGATTATGGGGAGAGTTTAAGTTATTAGAACAGCTGCTCTTAAAAGCCATAGCTGAATCACAAGTTGAACTTTACAGTATTCAATTTAGACAGCATCTTGCTGACTCCATCGGTGTAGACAGCATTGCAGTATCAAGTATTCAATCTGCCCTACGTTCTTTATCAAAAAAACAAATTATTTTTAAACCAGAAAATGGTACTTATGAAATCGAGGATGCTCTTTTTAAAGAATGGATTATGGATGAAGCATAAATTTTTTAATAATGGTCAGTACCCGGTAAAATACCTCGTTAAGAGGATTCATGATTCCTCATCTCCGAGAAGACCCTTCCATGGGTTGGTCATTAAGTCATCCTGATCTTCGATCGTGATTTTAATTTCATCATTCAATAATTGTCTGATTAAATGAACTTTATCATCTGGAATGAGCATCAGTTGAGCATTTAATCCTGCCGCGATAATTTCTAAGGTCTCTAATCGTGGATTGCCCTGACTTTCCAGTTTTTGGTACTGCTGTCTTGAAATGCCTGTACGGGATTGCATATTAACTTGCTTTAAGCCCAATAGGGTTCGTCTTTTTTTGATTTGCTGAAGTAAAGATTCATTTATTGTAGACACATTTATTTCTTTTAGGTTCTATAAGAAATATATTAGTTTCTTTTTTAAAGCAATTTATCATTTCGATCTGTAAAACAGCCCTAGCTACGTAGTGATCTGAAATCACTCTGAAAATACGCGGTTCAATTTAACTTATCTCCTTACGGAATTGGCAGAAAAATTGTCGATGCCGGATCTGAACTGTCGACAACTCTCTGGCAAAAATTCCTGGCAGCCCTGCATTTAACTGCCTAGCACAATCCGATAATAAATAATAACAAACCCGCCGCGCAGTTGGCATACAGTAAGTAAAGAAGTGGTGGACTGTGATCATAAAAATAACATCTCAAGCCGGAGGTAAACTAGATGGCCAAGTATAGTGATATCAATAGTTTTAATACCTTAGAAACATTGACCGTCGGTTCAGAACACTATCAGATTTTCAACCTGTCCAAATTGCAAGCGCAATTGGGCGACCTGTCCCGGCTGCCAAAATCTTTAAAAGTCTTGCTGGAAAATTTACTACGTTTTGAAGATCAGCTCACGGTGAAAACCGAGCATATTCATGCGCTGGCAGGGTGGTTAAACAACCAAACCTCAGAACAGGAAATCCAGTATCGTCCGGCACGGGTGCTGATGCAGGATTTTACCGGTGTTCCCGCAGTGGTTGATCTTGCCGCGATGCGTGCAGCGGTGGCCAAAGCCGGTGGTG
This sequence comes from Acinetobacter sp. YH12100, assembly GCF_013419135.1. Lineage (NCBI taxonomy): Bacteria > Pseudomonadati > Pseudomonadota > Gammaproteobacteria > Moraxellales > Moraxellaceae > Acinetobacter > Acinetobacter sp. YH12100. Next base: position 84,577 of record NZ_VPAQ01000009.1, read on the forward strand.
ACCCGGAAAAAATTAATCCGTTGTCACCGGTGGATTTGGTCATCGATCACTCGGTGATGGTCGATTACTTTGCCAGCCCGCAAGCTTTTGAGCAGAATGTCGCCATTGAGATGCAACGCAATGGCGAGCGCTACCAGTTTCTACGTTGGGGGCAGGCTGCGCTCAATCAGTTTCGCGTGGTGCCGCCAGGAACCGGGATTTGCCATCAGGTTAATCTGGAACATCTGGCACAAGTAGTTTGGAGCAATGAGGTCGATGGGCAGCGCTTTGCCTTTCCTGATACCTTAGTCGGTACCGATTCACATACCACCATGATCAATGGCTTAGGCGTGTTAGGTTGGGGAGTGGGCGGCATCGAAGCGGAAGCGGCCATGCTGGGCCAACCGATCTCCATGCTGATTCCAGAAGTGATCGGCTTTAAGCTCATAGGTAAACTCAAAGAAGGTATTACAGCAACTGATCTGGTGCTGACCATTACCCAGATGCTGCGCCAAAAAGGCGTAGTTGGAAAATTTGTCGAATTTTATGGCGATGGTCTGGCCGATTTACCCTTGGCTGACCGTGCCACTATTGCCAATATGGCACCCGAATATGGCGCTACCTGTGGCTTTTTCCCGGTTGATGAGGTAACGCTTTCCTATTTACGTTTAACCGGACGTCAGCCGGAAAGAATTGCCTTGGTAGAGGCCTATAGCAAGTTGCAAGGATTATGGCGTAATCCGGGGGATGAACCCGTCTTTACCGACACTCTGGCTTTAGATATGTCGACAGTAGAAGCCAGTCTGGCGGGCCCGAAACGCCCGCAGGATCGTGTGCTATTGTCGCAAGTGCCAAAAACCTTTCATGCCTTCATGGATCTGACCTTGAAGCCGGTCAAAGAAGAAAAAGAGCGTCTGGAAAATGAAGGAGGGGGAGGTACGGCTGTTGAAGCGAAACAGGCCAACCTGCCACATGAAAATGTTTTTTGTATGATTGATGGTGAAAAATATCCGTTGCAGCATGGTGATGTAGTGATTTCAGCCATTACCTCCTGTACCAATACCTCGAATCCCAGTGTCATGTTGGCAGCAGGCCTATTGGCCAAAAAAGCAATCGAAAAAGGTTTGCAGCGGAAACCTTGGGTGAAAAGTTCACTGGCTCCAGGTTCCAAAGTGGTCAGCGATTATCTTGATGCAGCAGGGTTGACGCCTTATTTGAATCAACTGGGTTATAACCTAGTGGGTTATGGTTGCACTACCTGTATTGGTAATTCGGGACCTTTACCTGAAGTGATTGAAGAAGCTGTGCAATGTTTTGATTTGAATGTAGCCTCAGTGCTTTCCGGAAACCGTAACTTTGAAGGACGGGTGCATCCTTTGGTGAAAACCAACTGGCTCGCCTCGCCACCCTTAGTAGTTGCCTATGGTCTGGTCGGGAATATTCGAACTGATCTCACTGCTGAGCCGATAGGTGAAGGCTTTGATGGCCAAGCAGTTTATTTAAAAGATATCTGGCCGACACAAACGGAAATTGATGCCGCACTGCAGTATGTGAATACCAAGATGTTCCAGAAAGAATATGCGGAAGTGTTTGAAGGCGATGCCAAGTGGAAAGCGATCCAGATTCCACAAAGTCAAACCTATGCTTGGGATGAACAATCAACCTATATCCGGCATCCTCCCTTTTTTGCAGAAATTGATCAGCCGGTGCGACCAATTCAGCCGATCAAACAGGCACGGATTTTGGCTATATTAGGCGATTCAGTCACGACGGACCATATTTCCCCGGCGGGTAATATCAAAAAAGATAGTCCGGCCGGCCGATATTTGCAGCAACAGGGGGTTGATGTAAAAGACTTTAATTCTTATGGCTCCCGCCGTGGCAACCATGAAGTGATGATGCGAGGTACCTTTGCCAATATCCGCATCAAAAACGAAATGCTGGGTGGCGAGGAGGGTGGCAATACCCTGCATATTCCAAGTGCAGAAAAACTCTCGATTTATGATGCGGCAATGCGCTATCAGGCAGAACAAACCCCACTCGTAATGATTGCTGGGAAAGAATATGGTACCGGTTCTTCACGTGACTGGGCGGCCAAAGGCACCAACCTGTTGGGGGTGAAAGCGGTGATTGCTGAAAGTTTTGAGCGGATTCACCGTTCCAATCTGGTTGGCATGGGGGTGTTACCTTTACAGTTTTTAGAGGGTCAAAACCGGCAGATCTTGAACCTAACGGGCCATGAAACACTGTCAATTTTAGGCTTGTCGGATGATATTCATCCGCATCAAATGCTGAAAGTAGATGTGCAACATACCGATGGTACGTGTAGCCATTTTCAAGTGTTGTGTCGTATTGATACCTTGAATGAGGTGGAATACTTTAAGGCCGGTGGTATCTTGCACTATGTCTTGCGCAATTTGCTCGCTTCCTAAATTGAATGATGAAAGCCCGATACCTACCATAATGCCGGTCAGTTAAGAATTGAAAAACTAAAATTATGCTCAATTAAGACATAAATTTAGATCAATTTAAATTCAAATATAAGGAAATTTAGATTTGTTTTTCATCCAAATTTCCTTAACTGACTGGTATTAATCTTTTGATGGGCCTTTTCATAATCTAATGGAGAGCGCTGACCATTGGAACTATGCCTACATTATTAGGTGTAGATATCAAATGTGAACATAGATCTAATCTAATTTATTCATCATATTCCGCAAATATTTCTTCAATTTCATCCCATTCGGCAAGTTAAACTTTTTTTATTCACTTCGAATTGTAAACCCATGCCATCAAGCACACGTTCAAATATGTCAAATGAACCTGTAAAATGGCCATTCTCTATCTCTGAAATTGTTGTTTTATTCACTTTGGTCTTTTCTGAAAGACTTTTCTGTGTATAGCCTAATACTTTGCTTATCTTAAAGTTTAGCCCGAAGACCTTCCACCAATTGTAAAACAGAGGCCAATCCCTGAGGGTTCTGAATCTGTTCTATTGGAATGCCATTCATCAATTTATTGGGTGATTTCATAAAATGCTGCATCCAGGCTGTATCCCCACCTGTCAGAGCATCTAATGATGTGGTAATACGGATTAAAGTGAGGGCGATTTCTCCCTGTTTTGAAGTGGGATCTAATTCAAGAGAGGTTAAAGTTTTCACCGAATCTATACTGAGTATTAAGGCTAGTTGATCCTGTGCAAGACCAAGTCGTTCAGCAGCAGCTAAAACTGCCTTAGCTAATATCATTTTCTGTTTTGCAGTTTTTTCTGATGTTGTACGCATGACCGATCCCTGTTTCAGACGCTGCTAATTCATAGAGTTTATACTATTTAATTATCGTTGATCAGACACTCAATTTTTACTAAATATAGTAAATTTGGTTTTAGATAAGGAAGCAACGGTTAAATTATTTAACAGTATGTAGTTATTTTTAGACCTTCAGCTTTAAGTTCAAGAGATCGTAGTCTACCGATACAGGCTAAATGTAAACAGAATTTAAATGCGGCCAGTGCTTTGGCATCTTTTGTTGAGTAAAGCTGGGGACGAACATAATCTTCTTGAGTGGTAGGATGCTCTGTTGTGCTCGATTTAGCCAGCTTCAGTAATAAAGGCTGTTTCTTTTTATCTAACAATTGTACCAAGTCTTGTCCAAGCAAATGCCAAAATTGATGGGGAAACAGGTCTTTTACCTTGGAATAAAATGATTCCAATTGATCGATTTTATTTCATCGATAATGAATGCCAGTATGCGAAACCGTAACACGACTTAAAAATGTCTCAAGCACCGCTTTTATTTGATCTGGCTTTTTTTCAAAGATATTTTGAATATTTTCAAAGAAATAGTTCCTTGCTGTGCACTCTTCAATGGTATCAATCATGGCGGGTTTTAAAGGTTTATCAAGATGATTCGTGTTGTTGAGATCAAATAACCTTGGGTTGTTTTTTTGAGACTTGAGTTGGCCCAGTTGTTTGGCATTTTTATACCAGTACTCAACCAGTTCTATAGGTAAGCTCATTTCCTGTGAGACCTGATCTGGATCATGATGAATTTCCAGTAAATTTAGGCACTTAAAAAACCATGCAAATGAGATTTTGGATTCCTTTGTTCCTGCGAAATATTTAAAAAAATCATGAGGCTGTGAGTTAAATGAAACCTCATCCAGAATGTCTTCTAAGTTACTTTTTAACCAGTCAGTTTGGTCGTTGAGTAACTGTTGACTTAAATGAATAGCATGCTTTTCAAAATTGAATGGAGTAGTATCTTTTACTGTGTTTAAAAATTTGAAAGAAGGTAGGTAACCCATCATCTTCTTTACTAATTGAGTATCTATGTCTGGATGATATTGCAGTATTTTATGCCCAGCGATCAGGTAGCTCAGATGAATATAGCTTTTAAAGGTTTCTGTAGGGTCAATGTGACCCAGTAAATGGGCAATCATAAACCAATGATTTTGACCATGCGTATTACGGAGTAACTCTGTCCGAATGGACTGATATTCTTCTTCGGTATAATCCGTCACATTCTTGACCAGTGGAGCGTAATTACAGTTCAGAACAACGGATATGGTCGTGGGCACGCCATGGTCACATCTTGGTCACAAAATACAAATTACATTAAGAATATTTTTTATTGAATCGAATAACAAAGGAAGAAGGTTTTTTAAAAAACATAATAAAATCAACATAAAAAAAGCCCCCATCTTTCGATGAGGGCTTTTTGAATCTGGAGCGGGAAAGGAGACTCGAACTCCCGACCCCAACCTTGGCAAGGTTATGCTCTACCAACTGAGCTATTCCCGCGGAGTCTATAAAGTTTTTTAAATGAAAAAACTAAATTAAAAAATTTTGAGCGGGAAAGGAGACTCGAACTCCCGACCCCAACCTTGGCAAGGTTATGCTCTACCAACTGAGCTATTCCCGCATGCCGTGTATAATACAGCATGAAAAAATGTGGTCAACACCTTTGTTAAAATTCTTGTATCAATTGCATAAAATAAAAGCAAAATACTTTGGACCAGACAATAAATCACCAATATTCATGTGGGAATTCATGAAACTTCGCCACAATCAACAGATTGCGCTGTGACAGATTACCAAAATACTCAGCAGAACAAGGTATACTGACTTTATATTTTCAAAGATTGGAGTCAGGCCATGAGCTTAGAACAACAACTGAAAGATCGTTTAGCACAATTATCTCCAACCCATTTAGACGTGGTGAATGAGTCTTCGGGTCATGGCGGTTATTTCCCTGGAAAAGAGTCTCATTTTAAAACTGTGATTGTCAGTCAGGCCTTTGCCGGTTTACGTCCAGTCCAGCGTCATCAGAAAGTCTATGCTGCTGCTGGTGATTTACTGGCCAAAGACAAGATTCATGCGCTGGCAATCCATGCATTTTTGCCTGAAGAATGGGCAGGGCAGGACACGACCAGTCCAGCTTGTGCACATGCACCAAAAAACTAAGAGGAAATGATGGAAACTCAACTTTTAGTCAAAATTATTCATATGTCAGCAGCAGGATTGGCGATTGTCGCCATTCTTGCCCGTGCCTTGACTTTGTTTATTGGTACACAAGGCAACCTACCGAATCCAAAGGCACGAATTGCGCTGGTGGCTTTACAGCATCTGGCCATTACGGTGATCGCGTTTACAGGTATTGTGTCATTGGTGATCAAGGATTTTGATGTGCAACCCTGGTTTTATGCCAAGGTTATTTTATTTTTTGTGCTGGTATCCTCTTTAGCTAAAGCCTATAAAAAAGATGATTCAATCTTGCTGGCACAACGCCGGGCTGGCTTATTTATTGCGGTAGTTTCATTGGTTTCTATTTTGATCTTGGTGATGATCAAGCCGAATTTTGGCTAAAATCAAGCAGGCTGTGACTTCAAGCGCAGTCTGCCTATGTGAATAATTAAAAAATACAAGTGTGATAAAAGTAGTTAAAAATAACAGGAGGGGACATGCATACACGTGTGGTATTTAATCAAAAAGGTGGGGTGGGTAAGTCCAGTATTACCGTTAATCTGGCCGCGATCAGCGCACATCAGGGTTTAAAAACTTTACTCATTGATCTGGATCCACAAGCCAATTCCAGTCAATACGTATTAGGTGACGATGCGACCTATTCAAGTGACAAGCCGGCATTAGAACCGAATATTGAAAACTATTTTGAAAATGTGCTGGGCAATCAGCAAAGTAAAGGCTTGCTCGGCAATGCAATTGGCTCGATTTTGAAAAGCCGTAGCAAAGGTCTGGAAAGTTATGTGCATCAGTCTCCCTTTAAGTATCTGGATGTGATTCCAGCCAGCCCGACACTGGGCGCCTTGGCACATGCACTGGAGTCCAAGCATAAAATCTACAAACTGCGAGATGCTTTACAACAATTGTCCGGGCAATATGATCGGGTGTTTATTGATACCCCGCCGGCATTTAACTTCTTTACACTGTCGGCTTTGATTGCGGCAGACCGCGTGCTGATTCCATTTGACTGTGATGTGTTTTCTAAACGCGCCTTACAGACCCTGATTGAAAATGTCATTGAAACCCAAGATGACCATAATGAAAGACTGGAAATTGAAGGTATTGTGGTGAATCAGTTTCAGGCACAGGCCAGATTACCGCGTGAAGTGGTGCAGCAACTGAAAGATGAAGGATTGCCCGTACTCAATAGTATGTTACCGCCCTCCATCTTAATGAAAGAATCTCATCATAAAAATCAGCCCCTGATTCATTTGGCTACTGATCATAAATTGACTCAGGCCTATCAATCGTTGTTCAATGAGATAGAGCAGAACTAAGATCGAGTTAACTATGAAACTTGTGAAATTAAGCCTGAGTATTGCAGCACTTGCATTGCTGAGTGCTTGTGCAACAACGGTGAAACCCACCTATGTGTCCCCGACCCAGTATCAGACCTTGGGTTGTCAGCAGCTGCAAGGCGAATATAACCGTATTCAGCAATATATCGACAATGGTGTGGAAGCGCCAAAACGCACGGGTGTAGGTCTGGGCGTCGGTCTGGGTGGTGGCTGGGGCAGTCGCGGTGGTTGGGGAATTGGTCCGAGTGTTTCCGTCAATATGGGACAGTCATCCAATACCAAGCGAACCGAACTGGCACGGCTGTTAGGTGAACAGGAAGCGATTGTTCAGGCCGCCCGTTACAAAAATTGTCCGATTGTGGTTCGTCAGAATATTGCTAAATAACAAATTCCTGATCTCCTCATAAATGCTGATCTTGGGTCAGCATTTTTTATGCTTTTTTCAAAATAGCCGAGCTGATATTCCGCTTAATATCACTTGAAATGGCGCGTATCGTCTCAGCATTCTAGATTTATAGAGCTGTTCTGGCGTAAGAATATTGATTAAGCTATAAGCTAGGCCCGGAATAGTTCATCACGATGATTGAAAATTGGTTATTTGTATTGGGGCTAATCGCCGTTCTGATGATTCCAGGGCCGGCGAATGCCTTGGTCGCCAGCTCTGCGTATCAGCAGGGTCAGGCCAAAACCAGCCTTTATATTCCTGCCATTCTGATGGGCTATTTTTATGCGATTAATGTCTGGGCTTTGTTGATTCATCTGGCTTTACCGATCTGGCCAAACTTCAAAAGCTTGCTGTATGTCCTGAGTACCATCTGTGTGGGCTGGATGACGCTGCATTTATATAAGGCCCAGCAGTTAGAACGCTATAGCAAAAATCATCCGCAGATTCGTCCCTGGCAAATGTTTACTGTCACCTTAAGCAATCCTAAAGCAGCATTGTTGGCCTCCGGGATTTTACCCATGGAAACTTGGCAAAGTCCGACCAACTTTGTTCTGGTGTTTGCTGCCTTTTGCTTGAGTACCGTTCCAGTAGGGATTTTCTGGATGGTCTTTGGTCAGGCAATTTTGAGCAGTCACTCTGAAAAAATAAAAGCCGGCCTTATTTATAAAGGCTCGGCTCTGTTTGTACTGCTTTGTCTGATCCCATTACTGATCAAGCTTTGGGATTAAATGCACAGGCTATAAAAAATCTTAAGCTGTTTTACTTTTTTTGAGTCTTTGTTGAATAAAGCCGATCACACCTGGCAAGACACTTAAAATAATAATACCGAAAATCAAATAGGTGAAGTTATCTTTGACGATCGGCATATTACCGAACATATAGCCCAGAATGACAAATGAGCTGATCCAGATAAATCCACCTACTACATTATAGCTCAGGAAATATTTGTAATTCATGCTGCCAGCACCAGCGACAAAAGGTGCAAAGGTACGAGCAAAAGGCACAAAACGCGCAAAAATAATGGTTTTACCACCATGTCTGGCAAAGAATTGCTGAGTTGCCAATAAATGTTTTTTATTGATAAAGCGCGATTCAATCTCGAAAACCCGCGGCCCGATATATTTGCCAATATGGTAATTCAGGGTATCGCCCAATACTGCCGCAACAAATAAAAGCGGAATCAGTACCCAGGGATCCATCACACCTGTAGACGCTGCCAAAGCACCTGCTGCAAATAGCAAGCTGTCGCCGGGCAGGAACGGCATCACCACCAAACCTGTTTCCACAAAGATAATCAGGAAAAGAATGGCATAAATCCAGATCCCGTAATTGGTGATAAATTCAAGCAAGTGATCATCAACATGCAAGATAAAATCAATCAGTTCCATGAGCCCAGTACAAGCAAAAGTGTGCTCAAATCCTAACAGCGATCACCTATAAAGTCAGTAATAAAAGTCGACTATTTTGCGGCTTATTTTTCTGCTGTCGGGCGAATCCCTTCACTTTTAAAGTGGATGTATCAGCGTATAAACATATTTTTATTGGGGCTTTTTGAGCAGACAACACAAGTTCATCATGGCGTTACACAACGTCTGCGGCATCTATTTCGGCTTTCTGTTTAGATCATAGAATCATCATAAAAATGGCAGGTCAAAACACATGAAAAAATATATTCTGGCGACACTGGTTCTGGCAGCTGCCAGTCCGGCACTTTGGGCTAAATCAGATCAGGCTATTCTGGAGGAAGCAAAACAGAATGTAGTCAGTATTGCTCAGGCACATAAAATGAAAGATGAAACCGGCGTGACCTTAAGGGGGCAGATCGTCAAACAGCGTGCAGCACAAAGTGACGAATTTGAATTAAGAGATAAAACCGGCAGCATCATGATTGATGTGGATGACGACCACTGGAAAAGATTAAAGCTCAAAGCAGGCGATCGGGTAGAAGTCTGGGGCGAGGTCGATACGCACCGCAACAAACCCACCGATATTGAAGTGATTCAGATTGAACGCGTGAAATAAACCATTCATTTGGCTGGAACAGGAAAGCAGCGAAACTCTGCTCTCCTGTGAACCAGTCAAAAATGAGGGCATTATTTTCTGAAATTTCTTAACTGTTTAATATTTAAACCAATTGGAATAGTGTGCTTAAACACAAGAAAAATGCTAGAATACGGCGCTTATCTTTCGTTTGCCTTTCATAGTTGTTCGTCATGACTACCAATACTCAAATTACTGAAGATCGTATCCTGATTCTGGATTTCGGTTCTCAATATAGTCAGCTCATTGCACGCCGTGTCCGTGAAGCTGGTGTATATTCTGAAATGTATGCCTATGATATGTCTGAAGAAGACATTCGTGCATTTAATCCAAACGGTATCATCTTGTCTGGTGGACCTGAGAGCGTTCACCTTGAAGGCAGCCCGCGTGCGCCACAAGTGGTATTCGAGCTCGGTGTACCGGTATTGGGTATTTGTTATGGCCTGCAAACCATGTGCGAACAGCTTGGCGGTAAAGTCGAGCCAGGTACTGTGCATGAGTTCGGTTATGCAGAAGTTGATATCGTGGTACGTGACAAGCTGATCGGTAATTTACAGGACCGTGAAAACCAGTTGCATGTCTGGATGAGTCATGGTGACAAGGTTGCCCGTATTCCAGAAGGCTTCCAGATCACTGCACAAACTCCAAGCTGTCCAATTGCGATGGTGTCTGACGAAACTCGTGGTTTCTATGGTATTCAGTTCCATCCTGAAGTGACACATACCTCTAAAGGGGCAGAATTACTGTCGAACTTCGTTCATCAAATTTGTGGTTGCCGCGGTCTATGGACGCCAGAACACATTATTGATCTACGTGTAGAACAGCTTCGCCAACAGATCGGTGATGAAAAAGTATTACTTGGTCTTTCAGGTGGTGTGGATTCATCTGTCGTTGCAGCGCTGTTGCATAAAGCGATTGGTGATCAGCTGACATGTGTGTTTGTCGACAATGGTCTGCTTCGTTTGAACGAAGGTGATCAAGTGATGCAAATGTTTGCTGACAATATGGGGATTCGTGTCATCCGTGCTGCTGCAGAAGAGCGTTTCTTGACTGCACTTGCAGGCGAAGTTGATCCTGAAGCAAAACGTAAAATTATTGGCCGTGAGTTTATTGCAGTCTTTGCTGAAGAAGCACGTAAATTAGATGGGGTAAAATTCCTGGCTCAAGGTACGATTTATCCAGACGTGATTGAATCTGCTGCAAGCAAACAGGGCAAGGCACATGTGATTAAATCGCACCACAACGTGGGTGGTTTACCAGCAGACTTGGCTTTTGAACTGGTTGAACCATTACGTGACTTGTTTAAAGATGAAGTACGTAAATTGGGTACCACTTTGGGCTTGCCACACAGCATGATTTACCGTCATCCATTCCCAGGCCCAGGTCTAGGTGTGCGTATCTTGGGTGAAGTGAAAAAAGAATATGCAGACATTTTACGTCTTGCTGATGACATTTTTATGCAGGAACTTCGTGCCAGCGGTTGGTATGACAAGACTGCTCAAGCATTTGCGGTATTCCAGCCGGTGAAATCTGTCGGTGTTGTCGGTGATGGTCGCCGTTATGCATGGGTAATTGCACTGCGTGCAGTAGAAACTGTGGACTTTATGACTGCTCGTTTCGCGCATCTTCCTTATGATCTAGTCGATAAAATCTCGACTCGTATCATGAATGAAATTAAAGATGTTTCTCGTGTTGTGTATGACGTATCGTCTAAACCACCTGCAACTATTGAATGGGAGTAAAATCGGGATTTCTAAAAGCGATAGCTTTTAGCCGATTTTACGCCAAGAGCTATGCTCGCGGCAGTGAGGGATTTTACGAAGCACGGCTTCTTGCCTGAATGATGCCAAGCGCTATGCACGTGGTAAATATCTGGTTGATCGGAGATATCCCGATAAAAAAGAGCGCTTCGGTGCTCTTTTTTATGAGGATTTTTTCTTCGTGATAGAATATGCAACTTTTCCATGTAAAGTTTATAAAAATTTAAGCTTTCACTAATATTCCTGATTTCATTATTTAAAGGGCAGATCAGAATTGCTTGGTTTGATTGGCCTTTGAATGACCTTGCTGGGTCACGGGCTTAAAGGCATTCCAGGGATTGGCTGGAGCAGGTTTGGGCTTTCCAGCATTTTGGAATGATAAACTTCAATCCGATTTCGGCCTGATTTTTTCGCCTGATATAAAGCGATATCGGCTTGCTTGATCAGCTCCTCCAGCTTTTGCGTAGGCGACTCCAGTTCTGCTATACCAATCGAAATGGTAAAACGAATGGGCTGGTTCGGTTTGGCATAAACAAATTGTTTCTGAATTGCACAACGAATTCGCTCTGCAATCACCAGACTGTCTGGCAGCTGGGTATCTTCCAAGAGAGCAATAAACTCTTCACCACCAAAACGTGCCAGTACATCGCTATGGCGCATTTCTTTACGGGTGACTTCAGCAATCAGTTGTAGTACGCGATCGCCGATGTCATGCCCATAGTTGTCATTGATATTTTTAAAATGATCGACATCAAACATCAGCAGGCAGGTGCTGGCATGTTTGGGCCATTGATGAATAGAACGTTCAGCCATATCGACAAAATGGCGGCGGTTGTATAACTGGGTCAAATCATCCGTATGTGCCAGATTTTTTAAGGTTTGATAGTTCCATTCGTCCAGCAAAGAGCGCAGGAAGGAACGCCGTACGTTCAGAATATTATTCCAGTTAATATAAATGCTAAAAAACCAGAGTGGACTAAAAACGACAGTAAAAATAAAGGCTTGAGATGCATTCATTAACTGGGTCACTCCAATCATGATAAACAGGGCAATCAAGATGGAACAATAGACCGCAACTTTAAATTGGGTCTGTATACACAGATTGGCGATGAGAATAAAGATCGCAGAGGCATAAATATAGGTAGCAACATGGGGGCTGCTTGAAAGCACCAGCAAGCCAATCCATGCAGCTGCAGCCACAGTGGTGGCGATCGGCAGGATTCTATCTAGAATCTGAATATTTTTATATGTGTTAAACAAGTAATAACAGCAAAGCATAGCGCCTAGAACCAAGATGACGCGCATCAGACCAGAAATAAAAAACATGTCTGGAATAATCAGAATATCGGCAAAGAAATACAGCAAAAAGGCAATTTGTGCCAGATAGTTGATTTGACGTAAATTAGTATGACTATGCGTATAGACATAATCGTGAAAATATTGCTGAAACGGGGCAGGAATACGGGCATGAGAGTCTGTCAGCGCCTGTTCGATTAGCTGACGGTTTTGCAGATCACATTCAGATAATTTCAGTGATTTATCGGTCATCGAGTTTTGAAAAGATATATTCGCCGTTGAATATATATTTTCATGCTGAGCAGACATGTCCTGGTCCAGGATTATTTTTATAGGTGCCTATTATGCCGTGATTGGATGAAAAATAACCTCCCTAAAATTGGGTATCTGACTTAAATTTGACTTTAAAACGTAACAAAAATTATATTTTTTAGCTGCGAAAGTGATTGAAATCCATAAAAATAATTTTTAATTGCTTTAATTTTTAAATTAAAATCATTCGTTTCACGTGAAACATTGGGTAATTGGGCCAGCAATGTCGAAATGGCTTCTAGCGCAGGCTTGAGAGCACCCTAATCAGCATTGAGCCACTTCCACTCAGGCTGTTACACTGCGAAATTCAGGTTTGATCGCTTGAACAGGAGTTAGATCGATCAAGCGATGTTAAGGGTTTTATACGTATCTAAATATTTCCAAAGATAGATTTTGCAAATAGACCCTGTACATTGTCCTGAATAGGGAGACATCTTGCAGCAGTCCAAGGGAAGAATGTTTCACATAATTTAAGATTTAGAATGAAAATGTCGAGGTGAGCTCAGCCATGTCGAATAATAGTGATATTGAACTGTCCAATTCGGATGATTGTGAAAAATATGTCAATCAGTTTATTCAGGAATTCCCTTTACGCCGTGCCAAAATCGGACAGGGTACCGTAATCAAACGTGCCTTGCCCAGCCGACATAAACGCATGATTGGTGCCTGGTGTTTTCTAGATCATGCCGGTCCGGCCAGCTTTCCACAAGGCGATGGCCTAGATGTTGGGCCACATCCCCATATTGGTCTGCAGACCTTTACCTGGATGCTGCAAGGCACCATGATGCACAATGACAGTTTAGGTACTCAGCAGCTAATTCGTCCCAAACAGGTCAATCTGATGACCTCGGGCTATGGTATTTCACATACGGAAGTTTCTCCAGAAAGCGAAACGCATATGCATGCGGCGCAGTTATGGATTGCCTTACCGGATGACAAGATCAATATGGCACCGGCTTTTGAGCATTATCCTGAATTGCCTGTGGTTAATGATCAGGGCATTGAATTTACCGTCTTAGTCGGTGAATATTTAAAAACCGTTTCACCGGTAAAAGTGCATAGTGAACTGCTCGGGGTAGACCTGTATGCAGCAGAAAGTACCAGTGCGCGCTTAGCCCTGAATCCAAAATTTGAATATGGTTTTATGGTACTTGAGGGCACGGCCAGCATTAATGGGCATGAACTGACGGAAGATAACATGCTGATCCTTGAACTGGGATTAGAGCAGGTTAATGCTGATATTCATGCCGGGAGCCGTGTGCTACTTATTGGTGGTGAACCATTTGAAAGCCCGATTTTACTGTGGTGGAATTTGGTCGGACGTACCACCGAGGAACTTAAAATTGCGCGGCAACAATGGATTGAAGGGCATGAGCGTTTCGGTTCCATTCCTGCTTATGACGGGCCACGTTTAGAAGCTCCAGCATTTCCCGACCGGATGCGTGCCTCCAGATAAATGATCAAAATGACAGGGATGGATGCAGCCCTGTCTGATTTGAACTAAAAATCGTGAATTTGCAATCGAGGGAACATATCATTACAGTCATCAAAACATGAGCTAAATTTTGCTGCTTTTTGCTATGCTCAGTGAGCAACAACAATAAAATCATGAGTCTAATATGCGTGTCTTACATCATCTCGAACAATCACGATCATTTCGTATTCTCTGGGCCATGGAAGAATTAGGGCTGGATTACGAGGTTAAATATTATCAGCGCCAGCCTAATCTTTCTGCGCCTGCTGCCTTAAAACAGATTCATCCCTTAGGTAAGGCACCAATTCTGACCGATCAGGAGCAGGTACTGGCGGAATCTGCGGCGATCCTGGAGTATTTACAGGAAAGCTATGATGAACAGCAGCAGTTTCGCCCAGAAGATCCTGCCGATAAGGCCCAGTACCGTTACTGGATGCATTATGCAGAAGGTTCATTAATGCCGCTGCTGGTGATGCAACTGGTGATGACTACTGTACCGAAACATACCCCGTTGCTGATTCGGCCTGTAGCCAAGAAAATCTGTGATGGAGTGAAGAAACAGTTTGTACAGAGCCGCTTAAAAGATCATATCCAGTTTCTGGAAAGCTATTTGAGCGAGCATGATTATTTTGCCGGACATTTCAGTTTTGCCGATATTCAAATGAGTTTTCCTTTGGAAGCGATGCAGAGTCGGACAGGCCAAAGTTATCCGGCCATTCAGGCCTATCTGAAACGGGTCTCGCAACGTGCAGCCTATGCGCGTGCACTGAGTAGGGAAAAACAGATCAGCTCTTAAATGCTTAAAAGAAAAGGTGCCGATGGCACCTTTTTTGATTTTGTGAGATTACTCCGGGAAGCTGAGACGTTCTTTGGGGAAAATTACCTTAAAAGTGGAACCCTGGTTTTCCTTGGAGTCAATTTCGAGATGTGCCTGATGTTGCATCAGGACATGCTTAACAATTGCCAATCCTAAACCGGTGCCACCGGTGCGCCGGCTACGGTCTGAATCGATCCGGTAAAAACGTTCGGTCAGACGTGGCAAGTGTTTGGGATCAATTCCGATGCCGTTATCTTCTACTACAAAATAGGCAGATTCACCATCATCATGCCACCCCATGGTAATGATTCCACCTTTAGGCGTATATTTAATCGCATTGGTGATCAGGTTGCTAAAGGCGCTGGCCAGTTCCATATCTGAACCGATCAGATCGCAATGACTGTCAATGTCCAGATTCAGGGTATGACCATAATCGATATTATAGGCCTGTGCATCATCAAATAGCTGATTCATCAGACTTGGCATTTCGATGATTTGGTTTTTGGCAATATTTTTGTCATTTTCCAGACGTGACAGCAGTAGCAGGTCATTCACCAGCGCGTTCATGCGTCGGGTCTGCGACTGCATCTGATCAAAGGCGCGTTTCCAGCGCGGATTGATATCTTCCTGATCGGTAAAGGTTTCAATATAGCCACTGAGTACGGTCAAAGGCGTGCGCAGCTCATGCGAAATATTATCGACAAAATCTTTACGCATCTGTTCCAGATTGTGCATCCGGGTCACATCATAGGCGACCAGTACCCGGCTTTCTCCACCAAAGCGGGTCATTTTGACCTGGACATAATGATCTTCGAACAGCGAAGATCTCATTTTCAGGCCATCCGGTGACTCATCAATATGATGATAATATTCAATAAAACTCGGCTGGCGCAGCAAAGTTAAAATATTACGGCGACGGTCATCACTGGAGATCCCGAGTAGACGTTCGGCGGCTGGATTCCACCATTCAATCTGCTGGTTTTCATCAATTAAAACCACCGCTTCTTGCAAGGCCACCAGTGAAGACTGTGCTCGATCGATCAGTTCCACCATTTCTGCCTGAACAATCCGTTCCTGCCGCTGAGCGCGATAAACATTAAATAACAGTGCGCCCCAAATCCCGCCGATATTCGGCGGAACATCATAAGGGCGATTAGAAATCCATTCATTGACCAGATATAAAGAGCGCATCTGGGTGCTAAAGAACGCCACAAAGGCAATGACGATACAAATCCAGAAATACCCAATCCCAAAACCGATAAGGCTGGCGATGATCAGGAAAAAAGCCAGTAAGCGTAAATCCTGTTTGGCAAAATCCCATAAACTGCTGTAACGGATTCTTTTGTGCTCACGTGCCAGTTCGGGGACAGGGTAGGGTTCATACATAAAACAAGATTTACCTTAAAAGACGTTAACCTAAAGCCACATCTGCACGGGTTGAAAAACGGTAACCGGTTCCACGTACGGTTTGTACATAGCGGTTTGCGCCATAAGGTTCCAGCACTTTGCGCAAACGGCGTATATGGACGTCAATAGTACGGTCTTCAATATAGACGTTGCCGCCCCAAACCTGATCCAGTAATTGTGCACGGGTATAGGCACGTTCCGGATGGGTCATAAAAAACGCCAATAGACGGTATTCAGTGGGCCCCATTTCCAGAATTTTATCGCCAAAATTAACCCGCTGACTGACCGGATCCAGAATCAGGCCATTGGCATCAATGGTTTTTTCACCGCTGAGTGCATTGGCACGGCGCAGGACAGCTTTAATGCGTGACACCAGTTCCCGGGTCGAGAACGGCTTGGTCATGTAATCATCGGCACCGGCATCCAGACCTTGTACTTTGTGGTCTTCTTCACCGCGTGCGGTCAGCATGATCACCGGAATTTCTGACAGGCTTTCATCACGTTTCAGACGACGACATAGATCTACACCGCTGATCCCGCCCGGCATCATCCAGTCCAGCAAAATCAGTGCCGGACGTTGATCCACAATCATCTGATGCGCCTGCTTGGCATCTTCGGCCTGTAAGCATTGAAAACCGGCCATATCCAGAGAGGTATGGATCATTTCCCGAATCGGGAGTTCGTCATCGACGATTAATATGTAGTCATCTTTCACAACGCAATACCCTATTTCATGTAAACGGTGAACCGTTTTATATTTATGACAGGCTTATTACAAAGACTAATTATGACAGTATCATTGCAGAAAGGGAAAAACTGCTGAAATTCGCAAAGATTTGTGACAATTTTAGTAAAGAAACTTGTTAAAAAATCATAAATTAATTTTACTTTTATCGGTGCTTCAGCAGAAATTAGCAACCTGTTTTAGAATGCAGAAAATCTGATTAAACCTTCGATTTAACAGCTATTTTTTGTCGGAAAATGACTCCAATAATGCCAAAAATACCACACTGCATGATGATAAAACTTCCTCAAGTGACTGCTTGAATCCACTCATGACCCAGCGAATGGCAATTTGGGTGACATAGCCATTTAAACCGGTCGACACCAGTGAAATTTCCTGCTCACTACGATTTAACTGCGGCATCATTAACATGACAAAGGCATGAATCATGCGGTCGAAGCGCGACATGGTTTCATGAATGGTGGCCTGATTATGCAACTCCTGCACCAGCATGGCATCAATATAAATGATCCGTGCCATACGCGGATTGTCACGCAAGGTGCTAAGCAAGGCGGTTAGCCCCGCTTCAATCATTTTTTTCGGATCAGTGGATGCCTGCATCATAGCCTGCATGACATTCTGTTGCAGTTCATCAATCAGTTTTAAAAAGATGGTCTGAAACAGGTGCTCACTTTTTTTAAAAGATTCATAAAAATAACGTTCAGTCAGTTTGGCTTCATTGCAGATATCTTTCACGGTTACTGAAAAAAAGCCATGGCTGCCATAAGCTTCAATGCCGGCTTCAATCAGCTTTTCACGACGTACCTGCTGTCGCTCAGCCATCGACAGGCCTTTAAACTGACGTTCCTTGCTTTTGGGTGGTCGTGATGGTGCTGCTGCATTGATTGAATCGGTCATAAGGCCTGGCTACTCATCTGCATGAAGATTTTGAATATCTTAGCAATAAATCACGCTTTGACCTATGTCGAAATTCAGCAGAGAAATTTGGCCGCTAAGGACATCGGATAATTATTGACAATATATATTGTCAATAATTATATTGAGGGTCTGTGCTAACTCCTGAAACAACAGAACAAGATCCTGCTGTCATGGAAGAGCAGTTATTTACATAAGGAAATTCAATGAAAAATTTTAAGAATAAAGTCGCTGCCATTACCGGTGCCGGTTCAGGGATCGGTCAGCAGCTGGCAGTTTTGCTGGCACAGCAAGGCTGTCATCTGGCACTGAGTGATATTAATGAACAGGGACTGGCACAAACGGTTGAATTGTTGCAGGGCAGTGATGTTCGGGTGACGATTCAAAAAGTCAACGTGGCCAAGCTACAAGAGGTACGCAGCTGGGCAGCACAGGTGGAGCAGGATCATGGCAGTGTCAATATGATCTTTAACAATGCCGGCGTGGCACTTGGCTGTACCGTAGAAGGTGCGAGCTATGAAGATCTGGAATGGATCGTCGACATTAATTTCTGGGGCGTGGTGTATGGCACCAAAGAATTTCTGCCTTTAATCAAGAAAACCGGCGATGGTCATGTGATTAATATTTCCAGTCTGTTTGGTTTAACCGCGCAGCCGACCCAGTCGGCGTATAACGCGACCAAGTTTGCAGTGCGTGGTTTTACCGAATCCTTGCGTCAGGAACTGGATTTGCAAAATTGTGGCGTGAGCGCACTTTGTGTACATCCGGGGGGAATCCGTACCAATATTGCCAATGCTGCGAAAATGAATGACAGTATGCTGACCTTGGGCATGAATCCGGAAAAAGCCGCCCGTAATTTTAATAAACTGCTGCGTTGCCCGCCAGTAGAAGCCGCTCGTCAGATTCTGGAGGCGGTACAGAAAGACAAACGCCGTTTATTAATTGGTAACGATGCCAAAGCTGTTGATTTGATTCAACGGATCTTGCCAAGCGGCTATCAGCATGTCACTGCACTGGCAAGCCAATTCGGCAAAAAGAAGAAAAAATCTGCTTAAATCATTGGATATTAAACCCGCAAAAGCGGGTTTTTAATCTTTTATTGTAGATCAGGAGTGAGTTGCTGTAAGGCTGTAGGCATGTAAAATAATGAAGCTAAACCAATATTTTAATGGTTTTTTTCTTCCAGACCAACTGATAATACAGTCCCTGCAAAATACACATGCTGACAAAGGCCAATGCATAGGCATACCAGATCCCTTCCAGCCCCCACCACCGGCTAAACAGATAAGCGGCAGGAACTTCAATACAGAGAATTGCAAAAATATTGATCAGCATCGGTGCAGTTACCGTACCACTTGAACGCATAATTGACGCAAAAATGGCGCTGGCACCAAAGAATAAAATAGACCAAAGCACAATGAATAAAAGTTGCTGACCCAGCACCACGACCTGAGGATCAGTAATAAACAGTGCCATTAAATATTTTGAGAACAGATAGGCCAAAACCACCAAACCGCCAGTAAACAGAATATTCATACTGAGTGCAGTCCGTGTGACTTTATTCAGCAAATCGGATTTTCCTGCACCAATCGCTTGTGCACCAAACACAGAAGCTGCAATCGCAATCGACAGAGCAGGAAACTGGATATAATTTAACACCTGGTTGACCGCACCATAGGCAGCCGTTGCTTCTGCGCCATAGCGGTTGACCAAGCCGACAATCACCAGACCGGCGACAGAAGTCGTGATCATCTGTATTCCAGTCGGAACGCCCAGACTTAAAATAATTTTGCTTAATTTAGGCTGATGGCGGATATGTTTTAATAATGCCCAGTCGAGCCTGAGCGGATGTTGTTTATAATTTAAATACAGGACTAGAAACAACAATACGGCCAGATTACCCAAAATGGTGGCAATTGCCGGCGAGATAATGCCCATTTGGGGAAAGCCAAAATATCCGGCAATTAATATCGGGGTGACTACCAAGCCCACGCCAATGGTGAGTGCGGAAGCAAACAGCGGTGTGGTGCTGTCGCCTACACCGCGCAAGATAGAGGTATAAATAATATAAATAAAAATTAGGGGACTACCTGCCAGCATCCATTGCACATAGGGCAAGGATAAATGCATCACCTCCGGATCTGTACCGAGCGCCAAGAGGATATTTTCGGCAAAAATCACACCAAACAGCGCGATCAAGCTTCCGCCAATCAAGGTCATAAATAAAGTTGAACCGACCACACAGCGCACTTTTTCGATATTTTTTGCGCCCCAGGCCTGTCCAATAAGTACAGTAGAACCGGCAGATAAGCCAATGACAAAAGCCATCAAACAAAACAGGATCGGGAAAAATACCGCAACCGCAGCAATGGCATTGACTCCCAGCATTTGCCCGACAAAAACCGTATTAATCGTGCCTGAAAGGCTTTGCAGGATATTGGTTGCAATTAATGGCAACAGAAATACCAGAAAGGCCTTCCATAAATTCTGTTGTTGGATCAGTGATTGCTGTGCCATGCTCTATCCTGTTATTGATTTTTCATCTATTTAATTATGTTGCTATTATTGAATAAAGCAGAAATAAAGGCCTTAGCTTTTAAGTAACTAAGGCATTTATTTTATAAGAATTTTAGTTAAAATTTGAATTAAACCTTTGAAAGAATTTGACCTGCCTGAATCAGGGTCTGTTCTTTTTTTGCAAAACAGAACCTGAGCAGGCGTAAATCGGCAGGCGGTTGCTGGTAGAACACAGAGACTGGAATTGCCACGATCCCGTGTTGCTCTGCCAGAAAATGACACATCTCTACATCATTTAAATCAGGCCGGATAGCCGAATAATCGAGATTCTGGAAATAAGTTCCTTGAGAGGGCGTCCATTTAAAACGTGATGTTTCAATTGATGAATTAAATAGATCACGTTTGTTTTGATAGAACCGTGAAAGTTCGCGTATATGTTCAGGATGCTGTTGCATGTATTCCGCCAAAGCCACCTGAATCGGAGTCACGCCACAGAAGCTGGCAAACTGATAAATCTGTCTGAACATTTTCATGAGTGGCGGTGCCGCAATACAAAAACCGGTTTTCCAGCCGGTGACATGAAAGGTTTTACCAAAAGAACCGATCACGAAGCTACGCTCGCGCAGTTCAGGAAATGACCAGGCTGAATGGTGCTGAACGCCGTCAAAAACCAGATGTTCATAGACTTCATCGGATAACACCACAATATTGCGCTCACGGATCAGCTCAATCAGATGCTGCCAGTCTGCTCTGGACCAGACACTACCGCTGGGATTGTGAGGAGTGTTGACCACAATCATGCGGGTATGGTCATTGATGGCATCTTTCACCTGATTCCAGTCCACAGAAAACTCTGGATGCTGTAATGCAATATGTACGGGGGTTGCACCAGCCAGCTGTATTGCAGGTGCATAACTGTCATAGCTCGGATCGAAAATAATCACTTCATCACCCGCACGAACTGTGGCCTGAATCGCACAAAAAATCGCAATTGTGGCGCCGGAAGTAATCGTGATCTCTTCTAGCGGGTCAATGCTCAGCTGATCGCGCTGTCGATACAGATCGGCCACCAGCCCACGCAATATCGGCAAGCCATCTCCAGGTGCATACTGGTTAAATCCGTTATGACTGGCCCGGCTCAAAGCCTCAATCAATGCCGGTGGCGCAGGAAAGTCTGGAAATCCCTGTGAAAGGTTCAATGCGCCGAGTTTTTGTGCCAGGGCCGACATGGTGCTAAAAATCGTGATGCCTAGATCAGGCAGTTTAGAGGGGAATTCCAGCATGTCCTTGGCCTTGAAAATAAGATTGAATCCAGTGTAGCAGCAAGTTCTACTCTGGATAATCAGAAAATTCTGAAATATTTGGCATTATTTTTACTTCTATTTTTCAGAGATTTATTGAATAGGTGCAATTGAATTACTGAAAATCAAATGCCTAATTATGTGAAATGCACACTGAGCTGGACGAAATGGACAACTTTTCCTAGAATTTGCTCCACAATAATAATGCTTAAAACTATAACTATAAAATGCCAAAACATATTCATCTGCTACTGGAGCAACTTGGGCTGAACCGGCAGCATCGTGTGCTGCATCTGCAGTTTTCACATCTGCTCTTAAATCATCAGGTCCTGATTCAGCGGATTGATGGTCAGCATCAGATTAATCAGGGTCTGCAGGCAGAACTGATCTGCCTTTCTACGCAGGCCAATCTTGCTTTAAAGCAATTTATAGGCTGTCAGGTGGCAGTAGATCAGGTAACAGATCGTGGCGAACTTTTTCGAACCAGTGGCATTATTACCGCAGCCAGTCAGGGACACAGCGACGGTGCCTTGAGCTTGTATAAATTAACTATGCAGGATGCTACTGCACTCTGGCACAAACGCCGTAATAGTCGGGTGTTTATGAATAAGAGCGTACGCGAAATCAGTGAAATATTATTTAGTGAATGGCAAAGCAGAAGTGCATTATTTGCAGCCAGTCTTAGTCTGGACTTGACCGGATTAAATCGGGATTACGATGTACGCCCTTTTGTGATGCAGTCCAATGAGTCGGATTATGATTTTTTAACACGTTTATGGCGTAGTGAAGGAATAAACTGGCTGATTGATGAAAAGCACTCCATTGTTCCGGTGTCTGCTACTGAGATTCAGCCGCAGAACCTGCGTTTAATCGATCATTCTCAAGCCTTTTCAGCTTTAAAACGCCGTTCAATCCGCTTCCATCGCAGTCATGCCACCGAGCAGTTTGATACGCTGACCAGTCTGATTGCCGTACGTCAGCTTAATTCCAACAGTACCCATACCCAGCGCTGGCAAGCGCAGCACCTTGCGCAGGATCAAAGCCAGTCCTTATTAAATACTCATCAGCAAAGTAGCGTGCAGGATACGGCCAGTCTGAATCTTGAAGATGCCTGGAACATTAGTCCGGCCTGGACAGGCGATTTGAATGCCGAGGATCAGGTGACGGCATCTGGTACGGCACAACTGGAACGACTGAATCAGCAGCTCAATCATTATCATGCGCTGCAATCCAAATATTTTAAAGCCAGCAGCAGTGTACGTGATGCTCAGGTCGGGTATTGGTTTGAATTAAAACAGCATGCTGAAATTGATCAGCATCCCGTGCATGAGCGTGAATTTTTGATTTTGGGTAAACGCTTCTATAACCAGAATAATTTACCTAAAGATATTTTATTGCGGCTGGACAGCTTGCTCGGTCAAAGTGATTGGCAAATTTCGGAGGAAGAACGGCAGGGCAATCAGCTGTATATCGTCCGTCGTGACATTCCGGTCGTACCTGAATATCAGCCTTTTGTGCATCGCCCCGTTACAGATCCGCAGCGAGCTCGAGTGGTCGGGCCTGAAGGTGAAACAATCCATGTCGATGCTTGGGGAAGAGTGAAAGTTCGTTTTCTATTTACCCGAAGCGATGACCATCAACATGATGCCGGTGCAGGCAGCAATGACAATGATAGCGATTCGGCCTGGATTGATGTATTAACCCCTTGGGCTGGTGAAGGTTATGGAGTCAGATTGCATCCACGAGTTGGTGAAATGGTGGTGATTGATTTTTTTGAAGGCGATATCGATCGGCCCTTTGTTATGGGACGGATTCACGAAGCAGAACGACATCCAGTGATGTTTGATGCGAAGGGACAGTTACCAGCCACCAGAAAACTCAGTGGAATCCGTTCCCAAGAAGTAGAGGGTGAGGGTTTCAACCAGCTGCGTTTTGATGATACGACGGATCAGATTAGTGCGCAGTTACACAGTAGTCATGGGGCTAGCCAGTTGAATTTAGGACATCTCAGTCATCCTAAAGAAACCGAATCGAGTGAAAGTCGTGGGGAAGGGTTTGAACTAAGGACAGATCAGTGGGGGGCAGTACGAACAGGGCAAGGTTTACTGATTTCGACCTATTCGCAAGATGCTGCAGCAGGTAATCACCTGGATGCTAAGCCTGCCAAGAACCAGATGGAATCAAATCTGAATAACACCAAAGTTCTGAGTGACATGGCAGAAGCTCAGCAGACTGATCCGCTTGAGCTTTTTAATAGCTTAAAACAATTTCTGAATCAACTTGAAACTGAAGATGCGAACAAAGCCACTGCATTTAAACAGGCTGTTATGGTATTAACGGCACCACATTCGATTGCGCTGAGTACAAATGAAAATATTCATTTATCTGCAGACCAGCAGATAAATTACAGTGCAGGGGAAAATATCCATCTATCGACTCAACAGTCTCTGATTGCACATGCGCAGCACAAGATCAGCCTATTTGCTGCCCAGAACGGAGCACGCTTATACGCAGGCAAAGGTAAAATTGAAATACAGGCCCAAGATGATGCCATCGAAGCAATTGCACGGAAGGTGATTAAGCTGATTTCAACTGAAGACAAGATTGAGATCACCAGTCCGAAAGAGATCCTGCTAACCGCAGGAGGATCTCAAATAAAGATTAATAGCAGTGGAGTATGTATCACAACTGGTGGGAAGTTTGAATGTAAGGCGGGGCAGCATAGCTTCGTTGCTGGAGCCAAAGTTGCTTATAAGCTGCCTCAGCTTCCAAATAACGCTTTATGTAGCAATAGGCTAGATGCATATAATCTATTTTGGCAATCTGATTTCAGCTCAATAAGCTATAAGGCTTTTATTCCTGATACGAATTCGTATATTTCAGGCCAGCTGGATAGACATGGCCGCACTGGCAAAATTGCTACAACAGACCCCTCTAAAGTTGAAGTATTGGTGGGTTTCGATGGGGACTGGGGGTTAAGTGTCCAAGGCTACAACATAGATGATTTAATAGAGCATCATAATAAATAGGATATAAAAATAAAAATGACGAATAAGTCTTTAGTTACAGTACAAATTTTAGATTTGCTAGGTAATCCCATCCCTAAAGTTCAATATGAGGTTAAAAACAGTAAAACAGGCCAGCATGTGGTACGGGGGGCTACTAACTCCAAAGGATGTCTGTATGAAATACAAAGAGATAAAGGAACAGTCTTAGATGTATACGTCAAAAACTTTTTTGGCGGCAGTATGAAAAAAGTTCAGACATTTAAAATGTCTAAAGACCGTATGTTGGTTAAAGTGATTAGTCCAAAAATTCTTTTAGATTTAAAGACTATAGAGAATGAAGGAAGCAACGGAGATTATAAGCGCAAAACGCATATAGTTAAAAAGGGTGAAAACTTATTTTCTATTGCGCAGCAGTATCATACGACAATCCGGGTGTTGGAAAGACTGAATGGAATAAAAGACCCTAATATAATCAGCATTGGGCAAGTAATTAAGTTACCAGTTAACGTACCGGAAACAGGGAATAATACAAGCAGTGATAGAAAGCTAAACCCTCAAAAAATCGATTCTCAAAATAATAAACTTCAATCATTTGAAGAGTACCAAAAGAAAGCATTAGAACAACTTAATGAATGGTATGAGGAAGGGAAGAAAGCACTTTCAGATGTGGTGAAAATTGATATGAAAGAGAAACGCAGTCAGGATGGTGGAACACCGAAAATGGAGACTTCTAATTTATGTAAAACCAATCCTCAATGTATATCTCAAGGTAAAAGTGAACTCATTAGAGAAGTTAATATTAGGTTGGCGGGCTTCGGAGGTGCGTTGCCTACTGATGAATTTACTCCCTTAACAGTTGAATGTATTAAGCAGTTTCAGCGGGACTATATGGGAGTTTCTGAAACTGGGAAAATATGTGGAACATTACTAGCTGCATTAGATAAGTTCTATTATGATTATCCAATTGCAGATTTTATGAAGAAAGCAACGTGTCCATGTGGTCAGTGTAAAGGATATGGAAACAATAGAAGAGGGTTTAGTTCCGGGGTTAGTACAGCGAATGAATATCCAGGTTTGCATCGTTCACTGATCTGGATTTTAAAAAGTTTAAATTTTTATCTCAAAAATGAATTTAAGTCTAGACAGCTTGAAGTAGCGTATATTGAGTCAGGGTATCGATGTATATTTGATAACCAAAGAAAAGGACGAACCACCGTAAATCATATGGGATTAGCGCTGGATTTACATATTAAAAAAAATGGAGTAAGAACCCGAGATGTGAGTGACATGGAATTTATTAGAAAAAATATTATGATTGTTAAGATGAAGGCTAGTGAAGAAAGGATCACTAATAGAATATATTTGGAACCTACAAAATTTAAAAGTGGAGCTAAAGGGGCAGATACTTGGATTCATTTTGATATAACAAGATTCTCAAATAATTATATTGATGACCAATATTTTAAAAAAAGTATTTTGGAGTTAAATGGTCAGGTTCTAGCTGCTATTGTGCAATCATCAAATTCAATGTCCCTGTTAAATTGTTCTGGATTGAAAATAGATGCTTCCATAATTCTAAAGGTATCGGATCAGACAATTGATGACTTAGTGGTTGAGCTAGGCAATGCAATCGCTAGTGGTGAAGGTAGTTATGAAGCTTGGAATGCTGGAGCTCCAGAAGGAAAAAGGGTCAAATTTGGTAAAATGAATGATTTACCCGGAACGATTACAGGTAAAACTATTAATCAACTTTTAAATGCTGCAAAAAATTATACATGGGAAGATAAAAGAAGAAGATTTGCAACAGGAAAATATCAAACAATTCCTTCAACTTTAAATGCAGCTAAAGCCAGACTAACTTTAACTGGAAATGAATTGTATGATGCAGCGATGCAAGAAAAAGTTTTTAAAGAACATCTTTTGAGGGGACGTTCTTCTATCTATAACTTAATTACTATAGGAAGCAGTACAGTAGATCAGGCTATGATAGATGCCTCCAAAGAGTGGGCATCAATAGCCCTGCCGAAAGGATATAAAAATAAATATGGTATTCTCTCTGAGGGAAATATTGGATATCATGAATCCGGTACTAATAAAGCAAATAAAAATTCTACAGAAAAAGTTAAAAATATATTTGAAAAAATCAAAAGCTACCATTCACAAAAATGAGTATTAAAATGAAATTATTACAATTAATAGGGTTATTTTTTTTAATTTTATTACTCTCAAACTGCAGCTATTCTAAAGAAAATGATAATGAAAAATTAATTAGTCGAGATAATATCTCAATATGTAAATTTGAAAATGAAAATATTGATTTTTGCTCAAAAGAAAAAATATTAATTTATAATAAAAATATTAAAGGTATTGCTAATTTTTCAAAAGATAAAATATTCTTAACTTTAAATCATAAGCGAAATGTAGGTAAGGGTGAAGAAAGAATTGTTAAGATAATGGTGATATTAGATCCAAGTGAAAAAACTGTAACTCCAGTTCCTCAAGTAGTGGGAAATTTTGTAGATTCAAGGTTGAAAGAGATTAGTAATGAGCCTGCTAAAATTGAATACAGTAAAAATAATAATAAATTTTGTTTATCGGGAACAACTTATTTTTTAAAAGATAATAATATTAATGTTGAAAATGAATGTTATAAATTTGAAAATGGTAAAGTGTTTAAAGTTAAGAATATTCAAGGGATAAATATAAATAAATTTTCAAATCTACCTTATTATTCAGATCTTCATGTTAAATGTATAAATAACTTTAATAAAGTGGAATGTAAGGATATGAAGTTATTTCCACCAAATGAAATAATAAAAATTTATAGTTTTATCAATCGTCAAGATGGGGAAAGTGTTTTTTTAAGAAGTGATAAAAAATATTTTTTAATTGTCTCTCCTTTTGCTGATGAAGAAGGTAATTTTTTAAGGATCATGCAAGTTGAAAGTGATCGTTTAATTGCAGAAAAGTATTTTTATATTGAGAGAAATATAGAAATAGATAGTGATTTAAAAATAAAATATTTTGAAGGAAGTAATAGAAAAGAATTTATTTTCAAGTAGTGATAGCTTTTTTTAAGGTTAAAGCCGACTTCCGTCGGCTTCTTAAATTACCCTTCCAAAACTTCTTCCAACAACTCTTCACTCGGTGCAAAGTAATATGCTCCATCTAGTGGAGTGACGAAGTGTAGCAAGCGATCATGGATCCCATCGCCAGACGTACCAAACATACGCTCTAACATTGCATCAATAATAGTTAAATCTTTGGTATAGGCAATGAAGAATAGACCTTGGTCACCACGGCCATCACCATAAGGCAAGGAATGACGGAGAATCTCCATTTCTTCGCCTTCTTCATCTTCCACTACAGTACGTGCAACGTGAGCATTTGCCGGTTTAACCTCATCCTCCAGTTCAATCGATTCCAGTTTGGTACGACCCATCACTTGCTCTTGAGTATCGACTTTCAGCTTTTTCCACTTTTCCAGATCATGCGCATAACGCTGGGCAAAAATAAATGAACCATCTTGGAAAATGCCCGTATCTTCACCGAGTAATGCCACCTCAGCACGATCATCTGGGAATTGCGGATTTTCAGTGCCATCAATAAAGCCTGTCACATCACGGCCATCAAAATAGCGGAAGCAGACACGTTCATCCAGAACTTCAACCTGATCCTGAATCCCTTCAAAAAAAGCCTGACTTAAAGCAAAACAGATATCCGCCCGTGCACTGGCAATATGAATCAGAATATCTGCCGGAACAACCGGCATTGCAAATGAACCCTGAATCGGTTCAAGCTGTTTGAAACCCGCAGGGCTTTGTGAATAAAGTCTTGACCAAAGCTCAGGACCAAAAGCGACAGCTGTTTTAATTTGTGCTTGAGGATGTTGCGTAATCAGACGATCACGAGAAGTAAAAAGATGTTCTAATTTTTCTTTGAGTGCTTCAATATTTAAGTCTTTAAGACGCAATACAATAAAGCGAGCATGATCTGAGGGGAGGGGCAAGATTACCGATTGGGCTGTCATTCATGGCTCCTGTAATGATAAATCCTGTTTTTCAATGCACATATTGTGCCTGAAGCTCTGCAGAGTGAACAGTGCAGCGCCTTATATTTAAGCAATTTTTTAGCCTGAATCTATTGGATAAGTCCTATAATATTGTGCAAGTTTTCCAGAGTTGAATGTTCATGTCCTACCAAATGTGGTTTGCCTATATGCTGGCCTGTTGGGTGATTAGTGTTTCACCCGGTGCAGGGGCAATTGCCTCGATGTCGAGTGGGCTGAATTATGGTTTTCGACATGGCTACTGGAATGCATTGGGTCTGCAACTGGCATTACTGGTGCAGATTGCAGTGGTGGCAGCCGGAGTGGGGGTGCTGTTTGCGACCACGCCATGGGCATTTTTGGTGGTGAAATGGTTTGGTGTGGGCTATTTATTATATTTGGCTATTTTACAGTGGAAAGCGCCACTACAATCCATCGAAATTAAACATGAATTGGCACGTAAATCTGCGGGAAAACTGATTTTATATGGTTTTTTGGTGAATATGAGTAATCCCAAAGCCATTGTGTTTTTACTGGCTGTATTGCCACAATTTCTGGATTTATCCAAACCACAATGGATTCAGTATGTGATTATGGCGCTGACCATGATCACGATTGATCTGATTGTGATGGCGGGCTACACGGGGCTTGCTGCAAAAGTTTTACGATTGCTCAAGTCACCAAAACAACAGAAAATTATGAACCGTAGTTTTGCAGTGCTGTTTGCTTGTGCTGCGAGCTTATTAAGCTTGGTACATCAATAACAGTATGGAATACATTTTTAAGTCTATTAATTGATTTTTAAGCATATTTCATCTGGTTTGATCGTATGAAAACAACAATAGGCGAAGCAGCATGTCAACGCCATTATGGATTTTGATCTATGTCTTACACTGCATTTTAACCAAGTGGATTATTTCGTGGGGCGGGGCAGCATATATTAGAGGCTGGAAAACATGGTTTGTGTTTAACACATCTCAATCTGAAGAATGGACGAAAGATCAGGTAATTATGATGGCGTGGTTCTTTTGGATTGCATTCACGATTTTATTTTTGATTGGGCTGTTTAATCCTGAATTTCGCTTTTATAAATTAAAGAATAGTCTGTGATAATTGCGCCAAGAATTCATGTTCAGTCATCACAACAATGCTATGCTGTTTAAAGAGTGCAGCGGTAACACCATCACCCTGAATTTTATGTCCTGAAAATGATCCGTTATAAATCAAATCACTACCACAAGAGGGACTGTGGGCTTTAAGAATTGCATGTGTGGCGTGAAAGTCTTGCGCAACTTTTAAAGCGAGATATGCACCTTGTATAAAAGCTTGAGAAACATCATTGCCTAGAATATCTATAACTAAAGATTTTTGCGCAAGTACATCTAAGCCTGAACCATTTTGAATTTCGGCAGGTGGACGTGGAATCGGTAGTCCACCTGAGATTTCAGGACACAGACTGATATATTGATTTGGAACTAAAGATTCGAGCACTTCTTTGACAAGGCAATCCTTGCCATCGTAACGAACTTTTTGACCGAGCAAACAGGCACTCACAAAGTAGCGTTTAGTCCCCATGTCCTAGCTCAGCTTTTTAAATTTTTGAAAGATAAACATCATTGCAAATAACACTGCCATGGTCAGCACAATGGTCAGCCCAGTTGAAGTATTAAGGCCTGCGCTCGACCAGAGGCCTACTGTCACACCAATCTGTGCAATCACGAATGCCCAGATCACCATTTGGCGTGGAGAGTTTGCCAAAAGGCGAGCAGTCAGAGCAGGAATAACCAACAATGCACCCATCAATAGGGAACCGACTGCACGTAAAGCCAGTACGGTAAATAGTGCCAATAGCAACATAAAGATCAGGCGTTGCCATTTGGCATTTACCCCTTCACTGACCGCCATATCCGGATCAATCGCGATCTGAATCTGGGCTTGCCAGCTTTTATATAAAACACCTAAGGCCAGAATGATCACAATGGCAAACGTGGGCAAGTCCGTCCAGGAAATGGTCAGTAGATCACCGAATAAATAGCTGAGCAGTTCAGGTCTTAAACTTGGTAAATGTTGAATAAACAATAAACCCGAGCAAAGTAAGGTCGCTGAACACAGTGCAAGCAGGGCATCATTGGGGAGGCGGGGATCATGTAGCACCCACAGAATGGCAACCAGCAATAATGCCAAGAAGGTCACGCCCATCCACAGCGGTAGACTTAAGGCGCCTGCAATCGCAACACCTAGTAAAGTACCATGTGCCATAGTATCAGCAAAAAACGACATACGACGCCACAGCATCAAGCAGCCTAGCGGTGCCGTCAGAAACACCAGTAGCGTGCCCATAATCCATGCAGGTAAAAGGAGTTGTAACCAATCCATCATGGTCTAAGCTTCCGGCTCGGGGTGAATATGAGGGCGCGTATCATGCTGACACGGCGTAGCAGAATCGCCATGCGCACAATGATCATGATGATGCTGATAAAACACCCGGTTGGTGCCAAAGATTGCCTGATATTCTGGATGCTGCTGTACGCTTTCCGGCAGACCGCTACAACAAATATGCTTATTTAGACACACCACCCGAGTCGTACCTTGCATCACCCATTGCAGGTCATGTGACACCATTAATACGGCACAGCCATATTTTTCCGGCAAGTTACGCACATATTCATACAGTTCAGCTTCGGATTGAATGTCCAGACCTTGCATCGGTTCATCCAGTACCAGAATATCGGGTTGGCGTAATAAGGCCCGTGCCAAGAGCACCCGCTGACGCTCACCGCCTGAGAGTTGCTGAACTTTGGAATCTTGCAGTTTACTAATGCCAGTATCGCGAATAATTTCAGTTTTGATTTTGGATGGACATTTTTCCAGCGCCAGTAAATCTTTGACCCGCAGCGGCAAGCTATGCGATGGATTGAATTTTTGCGGCACATAAGAGAATTTCAGTTTACGTGCAGTTTTGATCTCACCGGATTGCGGTTTTAAAATGCCGAGCATAACTTTAATTAAAGTCGACTTGCCTGCACCATTCGGGCCAATCAGCGTGACAATCTCTTTTTCTTGCAATGAAAAATCAATGGCTTTTAAAATATCACGCTCATCAATCTTGACCCAGATCTGGGAGAGCTGAATCAGGGGGGAGGCACTTAGGCTTTGTTGCGACACTGCTGACAGATTCCTGAAATTTCAATAATGCTGTGATGTGCGCTAAAGTCATCCGAGCTTGCAAGTGCATCAAGTTGGTCAAGCAGACCTTGCGCTGATGCTTCTGTCACCGCTTTACATTCGGTACAGATTAAAAAAGCCGCCTGATGCCCTTCACGTGGATGGCAACAAGGAATATAGGCATTGATCGAGGTCAGGCGGTGAATCAGCCCTTTACCCAATAAAAAATCCAAGGTTCGGTATACCGTAGGTGGCGCCGCAGGACGGTCACTGGCATTTTTCATTTGTGCCAGTAAATCATAAGCCCCCATCGGGCCAGTCGCATTTAAAATGAGTTCCAGCACTTCTTTACGCAAAGGGGTAAGGCGTGCGCCTGTTGCTGCACAAAGACTTTCCGCTTCAGCAAGACGTTGTGCGACATTGGGATGGTCGTGTACGCCGTGCAATGCGTTGTGGTGTTCGTGCGAACAAGAACCCATAGTTCACCTCAAGTGCGAAACTGAAAATTAATAGATTTCAAATCTTAACATGAAGCGTTCAGAGTTTCGATTGGGCATAGGTATTTTTGTATTTTTGTTATATTATAACACTTACTAATTTTCTCGTTTTTAAGTGATTTCTACTCATGTTCCGTCTCCTTGCAATGGGTCTTTTGGCTTTGTTCAGCACACTCAGTTGGTCACAAAGTCTGGTGGTCTCGACTCAGCCGATCTATCTGATTGCCAAGAAAATTACCCAGGGCGTGGAACAGCCGACTTTATTACTGGCCAATCAGAGCGGACATGATGTCAGTCTGACCCCGGCACATCGTAAAATCATTCAGGATGCCGGTCTGGTGATCTGGTTGGGTCAGGCGCATGAAGCACCGCTGGCCAAAGTGCTGAATGATAGTCATAAAGGTATCGCTATTTTGGAATCCGGTATTTTGACCACATTGCCGATGCGTAACCCGCGTGGTGAGGCCTTAAAAAATACGGTAGATACGCATGTCTGGCTCGATCCAAACAATGCCGTAAGGATTGGCTTCTTTATTGCGGCGCTGCGTTCGCAACAATTGCCGGAGAACCGTGAACTGTACTGGAAAAATGCACGCGACTTTGCGCAAAGCATGTTTGCGACGGCCCAGCGTTATAGTTCCAGCACTAAAGCCAAAGCTTACTGGTCGTATCATGATGCCTATCAATATCTGGAACGTCCCTTGAATCTGAAGTTCATGGGCGCACTGACCGATGATCCACATGTCTCGCCAACTGTGGCACAAATCAAGTTCTTACAGGATCATCGCCCACAGCCTAAAATGTGCCTTCTGGCCGAAGGTCATGCCAGTGAAAATCAGTACCGAAAACTCAAACCGGTGGTGTTTCAGCATGTCGATGAAAGCATGAGCGGGGCAGGGGACTTTGTGCAAGCCTGGCAGCAATTAGCAGCAGAAACCCAGAAGTGCGTATTAAATGCGCGCTAATGATTTAAAAAATAGACAGATTTTGATTAGTTTAACAGCATTGCCCCGATTTAAAAAAACACGACTAAGGTCGGGAAAAGATTGCATGTTCAGGGGTGTAACTCTATAATGCCTGCGATTAAAAATAATCACCTGTTAAACTTGTCAAGCATGATTGCTGTGAGTGAATAAATAATGAGCCGAACTAGTCGCTTGATTGACCGACGATTAGCGAAAGCTTTGGTCCTCCTGCAAGCCTGTATGATCCCTGTTTCAGCCTTGATCGGCTGGGTCGTGAAAGACTCAACCGCAGCCCTGAGTGCAGCATTAGGTGCGCTCGTTTGTTGGCTTGCGACTTGTTATTTTTCGTGGCAATCGTTTCGAGCAGCAGGAGCCCGCGCGTCTAAACAAGTTCTTTCGAACATGTATAAAGGCTTAATGGGAAAGTTTGCAATTGTGATTGTTGGTTTCATTTTAATTTTAAGCAATGTCGAACCGTTGTCAGCGGTGGCGTTGTTTTGTGGTTTTATACTTGTTCAAGCCATGTCGTGGGTCGCTCCGTTTTGGGCGTCACGTCTACAAAAATGAGTATAGACACAACAAGAAATTGAAAAGTTTTTCAGGAGCAGGCGAGATATCAAGCAGCACGCGATATTCGTTTGTTCTATTAGTTTTTTGACATTGACCAGGTGTGATTTATGGCTGCTGAAGAACATGCCCTTACTTCGACCGAGTATATCAAGCATCACTTGACCAACATGACCTATGGCAAAATGCCAGATGGTACATGGAAATTGGCCGAGAGCGGTGCTGAAGCTCAACAGATGGGGTTCACTGCTATTCACTTGGATTCAATGGGTTGGTCTATCGGACTGGGTCTGATTTTCTGTTTGTTATTCTGGTTGGTTGCGAAAGCGGCTAATGCTGGTGTTCCTACCAAGTTCCAGTCTGCAATTGAAATGATTATCGAGTTTGTAGATTCAAGTGTACGTGATACCTTCCACGGGAAGTCTCGATTAATTGCACCCTTAGCTTTAACCATTTTCGTGTGGATTTTCCTCATGAACTTGATGGATTTGATCCCTGTTGACTTTATTCCTTATGTAGCTCAACACGCGATTGCTTCTATGCTGGGTGTAGACCCTCATCAGGTTTACTTTAAAATTGTTCCGACTACAGATCCAAACGTTACCCTCGGTATGTCTATTTCTGTATTCTTCTTGATCATTTTTTATAGTATTCGTGAGAAAGGTGTTGGCGGCTTCGTTGGTGAGTTAGCACTTAACCCATTTAACCCAAGTAACCCAGTTGCTAAAGTGCTTTTGATTCCATTCAACTTATTGTTGGAATTGACCACTTTCTTGGCGCGACCAGTTTCATTGGCTCTACGACTGTTCGGTAACATGTATGCGGGTGAGTTAATCTTCATTCTTATCGCGTTATTACCGTTCTGGATCCAGTGGGCGTTGTCTGTGCCTTGGGCGATTTTCCACATTTTGATTATTACGCTACAAGCATTCATTTTCATGATGTTGACTATCGTGTACATGAGTATGGCAAGCGAAAAGCATTAATGGTATTGCCTAACTGTCAACGGATGGTTGGGCACACAATTTTTTAACTTAATTTGGTATAAAACCTAACCTCTGAGGAATTATCATGGAACTCACTTTAGGTCTAGTTGCAATTGCATCTGCTATCTTGATCGCTTTCGGTGCTTTAGGTACTGCGATTGGTTTTGGTCTTCTAGGCGGCCGTTTCCTTGAAGCTGTTGCTCGTCAACCAGAATTGGCTCCGCAACTTCAAACTCGTATGTTCTTAATCGCAGGTCTTCTTGATGCTGTGCCTATGATCGGTGTTGGTATTGGCTTGTTCTTCATCTTCGCTAATCCATTTGTAGGTTAATCAGCTTAATTCCGAAATTCACTATTTGAGGAATTTGCAATGAATATCAACCTCACATTGTTTGGCCAAGCGATTGCGTTTGCGATTTTTGTCGCGTTCTGCATGAAGTTTGTATGGCCACCACTAATCAATGCGATTAGTGAACGTCAGCGTCGTATCGCTGATGGCTTAAATGCTGCTGAAAAAGCGAAAGCTGACCTTGCAGATGCGCAAGCACAAGTGAAAGCTGAACTGGACACGGCAAAAGCACAAGCGGCTCAATTGATCGAACAAGCGAACCGTCGTGCAGCACAGTTGGTAGAAGAAGCGCGTACTCAAGCATCTGCTGAAGGTGAGCGTATTCGTCAACAAGCGAAAGAAGCTGTTGATACCGAAATCAATTCTGCTCGCGAAGAATTGCGTCAACAAGTGGCTGCTCTTGCAGTGACTGGTGCTGAGAAAATTCTTAGCCAGCAAGTTGATGCAGAAGCTCACAATGCCATGCTGACTCAGCTGGCTGCTAAACTTTAAGAGAGGCAGATTATGGCTGAACTCTTGACGTTAGCACGCCCTTATGCAAAAGCAGCATTTGCTTACGCTTCTGAGCAGGGTGCAACTGACTCTTGGTCAACTGCACTTGAATTGCTCAGTGCTGCGGTGCAAGACGAAGCATTTTCAGCTTATCTAAATCGCCCGGAGCTTACACCTGCTGAGCAGGTGTCTCTTTTTGCCAAAGTTTTAGGTGAAGACCAAACTGCAGCAGTGTCTAACTTCCTGACATTGCTTGCTGAAAACAACCGTTTGACGCTTCTTCCTGAAATTGCTGCAGAATATGAACAGCTCAAATCACAGAATAATAATACTGTGGATGTTGTGATTGAATCAGCATTCCCATTAACTTCTGTTCAGGAACAATTACTGACGCATGCATTAGAGAAGAAATTCGAAGCTGCAGTAAGTGTTTCTGTAGAAGTGAAACCAGAGCTTATTGCTGGTGTAGTTATTCGTGCAGGCGACCAAGTGATAGATGATTCTGCGCTTAACAAGCTTGAGAAAATGCGTACTCGTCTTCTTGCTTAAGAAATAAGAAGACTGAACTTTAAAAAGATTGAGGTATAGCGCAATGCAACAACTGAATCCATCCGAGATCAGTGCGCTCATTAAACAGCGTATCGGCGATCTGGACACCAGCGCAACCGCTAAGAACGAAGGGACCATTGTTATGGTTTCCGACGGTATTGTGCGTATTCACGGCCTTGCTGATGCAATGTACGGTGAAATGATCGAATTCGACGGCGGCCTTTATGGTATGGCACTGAACCTAGAACAGGATTCAGTGGGCGTCGTTGTT
Source organism: Acinetobacter sp. YH12100 (assembly GCF_013419135.1). Taxonomy (NCBI): domain Bacteria; kingdom Pseudomonadati; phylum Pseudomonadota; class Gammaproteobacteria; order Moraxellales; family Moraxellaceae; genus Acinetobacter; species Acinetobacter sp. YH12100. Next base: position 121,302 of record NZ_VPAQ01000009.1, read on the forward strand.
TTAGGTAACTACTTAAGCCTTCAAGAAGGTCAAAAAGCGCGTTGCACAGGTCGTGTATTAGAAGTTCCGGTTGGTCCAGAACTTTTAGGCCGTGTAGTCGATGCTTTGGGTAACCCGATTGATGGTAAAGGCCCGATCGATGCTAAATTAACTGATGCTGTTGAAAAAGTAGCACCAGGCGTAATTTGGCGTCAGTCAGTGGATCAACCTGTACAAACTGGTTATAAATCAGTAGATACAATGATCCCTGTAGGCCGTGGTCAGCGTGAGTTGATCATTGGTGACCGTCAAACTGGTAAAACAGCAATGGCGATCGACGCGATCATCGCTCAGAAAAACTCTGGCATTAAATGTGTATACGTAGCAATTGGTCAAAAACAATCGACTATCGCTAACGTAGTACGCAAGCTGGAAGAAACTGGTGCTATGGCGTACACCACTGTTGTCGCAGCAGGTGCATCTGATCCAGCAGCAATGCTGTATTTGGCTCCGTACTCTGGCTGTACAATGGGTGAATACTACCGTGACCGTGGTGAAGATGCGTTAATCATTTATGATGACTTGTCTAAGCAAGCTGTTGCGTATCGTCAAATTTCATTGCTTTTACGCCGTCCACCAGGTCGTGAAGCTTATCCAGGTGACGTGTTCTATCTACACTCGCGTCTACTTGAACGTGCTTCTCGTGTATCTGCTGACTACGTTGAGAAATTCACTAACGGTGAAGTTAAAGGCCAAACTGGTTCATTAACTGCATTGCCGATTATTGAAACTCAAGCGGGTGACGTATCTGCATTCGTACCAACCAACGTAATTTCGATTACTGATGGTCAGATCTTCCTTGAAACATCATTATTCAACGCAGGTATTCGTCCTGCTGTGAACGCGGGTATCTCTGTATCTCGTGTTGGTGGTTCAGCGCAAACCAAGATCATCAAGAAATTGTCTGGTGGTATCCGTACTGCTTTGGCGCAATACCGTGAATTGGCAGCATTTGCTCAGTTCGCTTCTGATCTTGACGAAGCAACTCGTAAGCAACTTGAACATGGTCAACGTGTAACTGAATTAATGAAGCAAAAACAATATGCTCCATATTCAATTGCTGACCAAGCTGTTTCAATTTATGCATCTAACGAAGGTTATATGACTGACGTTGAAGTGAAGAAAATCGTAGACTTTGATGCTGCGTTGATTTCTTACTTCCGTTCAGAACATGCTGTGTTAATGCAACAAATCGATGCCTCTGGTGATTACAACAAAGACATCGAAGCTGCAATCAAAGCAGGTATTGAAAGCTTTAAAGCGACTCAAACTTACTAATTTAGCAACTTGCTAGATTAGTATTGGTTTGGTTCACGGAATCAACCTTCGGAAGCTCGCAAGGGCTTTCGAATACTAGGTTAAGCGTATGGCAAATTTAAAAGAAATTCGCGCCAAAGTAGCTAGTATCAAGAGCACGCAGAAGATTACTCGAGCGATGCAAATGGTAGCAGCTTCTAAGATGCGTCGTGCGCAAGAGCGCATGGCTCAAGGCCGTCCGTATGCCGAAAATATGCACCGTGTAATTGCTCATTTGGTCCAAGCGAACCCTGAATACAAACATCGTTATATGGTTGAACGCCCGGTTAAGCGCGTTGGCTATATCATTGTGTCTTCAGATCGTGGCCTTGCTGGTGGTTTGAACATTAACCTGTTCAAGAAAGTGGTAAAACACGTTCAACAGCAACAAGAGCAGTCAATTGAAGTTCAATTTGCTTTAATTGGTCAAAAAGCGGTTTCGTTTTTTAAAAACTACGGCGGTAAAGTGCTTGGGGCGACGACGCAAGTCGGTGATACTCCGAGTCTTGAGCAGTTATCTGGTTCTGTACAGGTGATGTTGGATGCTTATGATAAAGGCGAGTTAGATCGTATTTATCTAGTGTCAAACGGCTTTGTCAATGCCATGACTCAAAATCAAAAGATCGAACAACTTGTTCCTTTGGCTGCTGCTGAAGAAGACAAGACTCTTAACCGTCAATACGGTTGGGATTATATCTACGAGCCTGAAGCTGAAGAGCTTTTAAATGGCTTGTTGGTTCGCTATATCGAGTCTGTGGTGTATCAAGGTGTGATTGAAAACATCGCATGTGAGCAGTCTGCACGTATGGTCGCTATGAAAGCAGCGACAGACAACGCAGGCGAGATCATTAAGAGCCTGCAACTTATTTATAACAAGCTGCGTCAAGCCGCGATTACTCAGGAAATTTCTGAGATCGTTGGTGGTGCCGCTGCCGTTTAACATTATTTTGAATTGAGGAGACAGCAATGAATAGCGGTCGTATCATTCAGATCATCGGCGCGGTTATCGACGTCGAGTTTGAACGCAACAGCGTTCCTAAGATCTATGACGCTCTCCAAGTAGATGGTACTGAAACTACTTTAGAAGTTCAGCAACAGCTTGGTGATGGCGTAGTTCGTACTATTGCAATGGGTTCTACTGAAGGCCTTAAGCGTGGTTTGAACGTAGTTAACACTGGTGCGCCGATTTCTGTACCTGTAGGTACAGCGACTCTAGGCCGTATCATGGACGTTCTTGGTCGCCCGATCGACGAAGCTGGTCCTGTTGCGACTGAAGCGCGTTTACCAATTCACCGCTCTGCACCTTCTTATGCAGAACAAGCAGCTTCTACTGACCTTTTAGAAACTGGTATTAAAGTCATCGACTTGCTATGCCCGTTCGCTAAAGGTGGTAAAGTTGGTCTGTTCGGTGGTGCCGGTGTTGGTAAAACTGTAAACATGATGGAATTGATCAACAACATCGCGAAAGCTCACTCAGGTTTATCTGTGTTTGCTGGTGTTGGTGAGCGTACTCGTGAAGGTAATGACTTCTATCACGAAATGAAAGATTCTAACGTTCTAGACAAAGTAGCAATGGTCTACGGTCAGATGAACGAGCCACCAGGTAACCGTTTACGCGTAGCGTTGACTGGTCTTACTATGGCTGAATATTTCCGTGACGAGAAAGACGAAAACGGTAAAGGCCGTGACGTACTATTGTTCGTAGATAACATCTATCGTTATACACTAGCGGGTACTGAAGTATCAGCACTTCTAGGTCGTATGCCATCTGCTGTAGGTTACCAGCCTACACTTGCAGAAGAGATGGGTGTTCTTCAAGAACGTATTACATCGACTAAGTCTGGTTCTATTACGTCAATCCAGGCGGTATACGTACCTGCCGATGACTTGACAGATCCATCGCCTGCTACAACGTTTGCTCACTTGGACGCAACTGTTGTATTGAGCCGTGATATCGCATCTTCTGGTATTTACCCAGCGATCGATCCACTAGACTCAACTTCACGCCAATTAGATCCGTTAGTTGTTGGTCAAGAGCATTATGAAATTGCACGTTCTGTACAGAACGTATTGCAACGTTATAAAGAGCTTAAAGACATCATCGCGATTCTTGGTATGGACGAGCTTGCTGAAGAAGATAAACTGGTTGTTTACCGTGCGCGTAAAATCCAGCGTTTCTTCTCTCAACCGTTCCACGTAGCTGAAGTATTTACTGGTGCTCCTGGTAAATTAGTATCTCTTAAAGAAACGATTCGTGGCTTTAAAGGTCTTCTAGCTGGTGAATACGATCACATCCCAGAACAAGCGTTCTACATGGTTGGTGGTATTGACGAAGTGATTGCTAAAGCCGAGAAACTTTAATTAGCGACTCTAATTTAGGAGATTCTCATGGCGACTATGCAATGTGATGTTGTAAGTGTTCAGGAGTCTTTGTACTCAGGCACTGTAACGATGCTAATTGCAAAAGGTGCTGGCGGTGAGTTGGGTATTATGCCTGGCCATGCTCCGCTGGTAACTTTGCTCCAACCTGGCGCGATCCGCGTTATTTTGGAAAACGGTACAGAAGAGTTGATCTATGTATCTGGTGGTGTTCTAGAAGTTCAACCGCATGTTGTTACGGTTCTTGCAGATACTGCAATCCGTGCCGACAACTTGGATGAAGCGGCAATTATTGAAGCGCGTAAACACGCTGAACAATTGCTTGCCAATCAAAAGAGCGATTTGGATTCTGCTGCTGCATTGGCTGCTCTTGCAGAAACTGCTGCACAGTTGGAAACGATCCGCAAAATCAAAAACCGCGCTCAATAAGAGACGGTTTGAGATTGAAAAAGCCACCCGAAAGGGTGGTTTTTTTTGGTTCATAGGTTCTTATCATGTTTGTTTTTATATATGTGTTCATAAAAAAAGATTAAGTCTTTTTCTCTGCCATAATTATTGCCAGAACCAAATGTAGCTACTACGTACAAAAAACCAAACTTTTCTAATTCAGATGCTGAAAAGTTACATTCATTATTCTTAAGGTGGTAATCCTTCTTGGATTTGTTCATTTCAAATGATAAGTAGGCTTTTTATAACCCTTCTAATAAAAACGATGTAAATTGAGGAATAATATGAGCATATCTTAAAAAAAGTTTCACGATTTATTTCTTTTGCATCATATAAAAGAGCTAAACGAGCGAGCATTTTAGATTGATGTATTAAATAGGCTTTATCTAAAGCATTGAGTAATTCACCACCTATTTCTAAGTTATTTTGATCCTTGAAGATTTTCAGTAATGTTCCTGATGCTAACTTTTCACCCTCTTTTATAAATTCCAGGATATTTTTCAGTTTTTGCTTTTCGTTATAGTTCCTAAAAACTTGATAAATAGCTAAACCTGATGATGCTATTGGAAAAGCTTTTAAAATTTCTTGAAAAATAGTATCAGTCGTTTCTAAAACTGTATTATCAAAATAGTTTTCTGCTGTTTGAATGATATTAGATTTTATTTGACTCATGATAAATTTTCTTTTTTCAAATATATAGATAATGTACTACACACCTGAAAATTTGAAATTTATATTTTTTAACATCACCTTAAAACAGCTGATTTAGATTATTTGTTTTAGCTTAGAATTTTTGCAAGTATTGATCTTGAGAGTGTTAGTTTTACATTTCCGATTCTTAAATAAATTTCATTTTGTACCACTCGATATAACTTTTACCTGCTCTCAGTAATGTTTTGAACCAATCTGTAAGCAGACACACGCGATAAAAAAATCAGTGATAAGTTAAATAATTCGAATAGATACACGCTTGTTATAACTTGATGCAATTGGGTTTTGAACAGGCAAAACTTATAATTGAAAAAGGGAAAATCATGGCTTATCAATCTATTAATCCATTTACCAATCAAAAATTGAAAGACTACCCATCCCATAACGATCAAGATATTCAAAATGCCCTCGATACTGCAGAACAAATCCTAAAGTCAGACTGGTCACAACAGGTCGATACCCGTATTGAAGTACTGCGAAAATTAGCCAGCAGTATGCGAGAGCAAAAGTCTGAACTGGCTAAGCTCATGACGCTGGATATGGGGAAACTGATCAAGCAGGGTGAAGGTGAAATCGAAACCTGTGCCAAAATCGCCGAATACTATGCTGATCATGCCAAAGAATTTTTAGCGCCCGTGTCCTATGAAACGGAACTGGGTGAGGCCTGGGTTGAGCATCATCCATTGGGTATTATCATGGCGGTAGAACCGTGGAATTTCCCATTTTATCAACTGATGCGGGTATTTGCACCGAACTGTGCCATTGGTAATCCGGTTCTGGCAAAACATGCCGGCATTGTGCCGCAATGTGCTGAAGCCTTTGAGCAACTGGTCTTGGATGCAGGCGCACCCAAAGGTGTCTGGACCAATCTGTTTATCAGCAGTGATCAGGTCGCTGAAGTAATTGCAGACAAGCGTGTGCGTGGTGTGGCACTCACAGGTTCAGAAGGTGCGGGCAGTGCAGTCGCTGAACAGGCGGGCAAACATCTTAAAAAATCAACGCTGGAACTGGGCGGTAATGATGTATTTATCGTACTCGATGATGCCGATCTGGAACGCGCAATTAAATTAGGCTGTCAGGCGCGAGTCAATAATGCCGGCCAAGTCTGTACGGCGGCGAAACGATTTATCCTGCATGAAAAAATTGCCGAACAGTTTAAAGCTGGCATGCTCAAAGCCTTTGAGCAATTGAAACTCGGTGATCCGCTTGATCCGGAAACCACGCTAGGGCCGCTGTCTTCCAAAGATGCCTTGGAAAAGCTCACCAAACAAGTCGAAAAAGCCGTAGCGCAAGGTGCGACTGTGGTGACGGGTGCTAAAGCCGTAGAACATCAAGGCAATTTCTATGCACCGACCATTCTGGAAAATATCACGCGTGAAAATGAAGCTTGGTATGAAGAATTCTTTGGTCCGGTGGCGCAAATTTATGTCGCAAAAGATGATGATGAAATTGTCGAAATTGCCAATGATTCTAATTATGGTCTGGGCGGCGTGATCCATGCGCAAGATATTGAGCGCGCTAAACAACTGGCGTCACGGGTGGAAACCGGCATGATCTGGATCAACTGGTTTACCGATACCACGCCGGAATTACCATTTGGCGGGATGAAGAACTCCGGTTATGGCCATGAACTTTCGATTGATGGTTTCAAAGAATTTGTGCAAAAGAAACTGGTCGTGGTCAAAAGCCCGAAGAAATAAGAGATTGATTGAACAAAGAAGCCACTATTCAGTGGCTTCTTTGTTCTGGATATTCTTCGCGTTGACCACCGTCATAACTGGCAAAACGCGGTTGTTCTCGTGGAAATGATGGTTCAGTGTTTGGCCAAGGCCAAGTACCAAACTGGGTGTCACGATAACGGCGAAAAGCAGCATCCAGTTCCTGCTGAGTATTTAACACAAAGGGCCCACGCATTGCCACAGGCGCACCAATCGGTTCACCTTCTAGCCATAAAATATGTGATTCCAGTAAACCACCTTTGAGATGAATATCCTGATCTGGTTTGAGTTCTACCAGATGCCTGACCTGTATTTTCTGTCCTTCCAGCTCCAGGCTTTTGCCTTGGTAGAAATAACAAAAACGCGTCGCGCTCGCAGTACTTGCTGGAATAATGAGTTCAGCCTCAGGCGCAAGTGTGATCATATAAATATTGACCCTGTTTTCAGCAGGTGCTGCCCAAGAATGGGGTGGACGATCCAGTGCTTTGGTGTCTTTAAACTGCCCTGAAATGACCCGAATATCCGCTTTAGGTCCGGCTGCATTAGCTGAAAATACATGCGGAATCTGTTCACGCCACAACATTTTATAATCGGCCGGCTGTTTTTTCTGTTCCGGTGAGGAATTCAGCCAGATTTGAAACAGCTCCAGAGGATTATCCTGATCTTGATGAACTAAGGGAAACATTTCGCAGTGCTGTACCCCATTGCCGGTGGTCAGCCATTGCACATCACCTGCGGCATAACGTCCCGAGTTTCCGAGCGAGTCAAAATGGTCGACATAACCGCGCTCGACAATGGTAATGGTTTCAAAACCGGTATGCGGATGCTCCGGAAAGCCGGGAATTTGCTCGCCATAATACATGTCATATTCATGCTGATACGGCGGTGTAACTGGCCCTAATTGGGCATTGCCTTGTGGATAATGATCCTGATGGTGAACAGTAAAAATAAAGGGATCTTTCAGGTCAAGTCGGGATTCGACCGGAACAACAGAATACAGCACTGAATTCGACATGATTGAACTCCTGATTATTTTATTAGATATAAGCTTTTAATTTAAATTAGTTTTTATAATAAATCACAGTGTAAAGCAGATAAGGCGATTGAGGAAGATGCTTTCCGATCTATCGCCTTAGATGAAGGTTTAGGTATTTTCCTGTTCAGTCGTACTGTCTGATTTTTGCTCTGGATTCTGGATCAGCAGCCCCGCCAGTTTGATCATTTCAGCTTGCACATTGACCATCTGCGATTCAATTTTTTTCAGGTCGATCTGGCTTAAATCCATGTCACCATTCAACAGCGGTGAGGCCAAGACTTGCTGATTGGCACTCATGATATTGCTGCGGATCTGGTCAATTTCCTGACTTTTTAAGTTCAGGTTGCCGAGTACCTGATTAAAGCTGTTGAGTTGCTGTTGTAACTGGGTTGCGGTGGACTGCAGTTGCTGAGTATCCTTGGCTTCTACTGCACTTTGTAGCTCAGTCTGAGTCTGCTTCAACTGTTCCACATAACTGCCTGCTTTCAGCTGTAAGTCAGCCACATCACGAACCATATAAAACATATTGCCCGATCTAAGCTCAGTTGGTGCGGTAGCGCCAGTTTGCGGCTGGCTGGCAGTGTCAAGATCGGAACTACGAGTTTCCGCTTGCTCAGTGGGTGCTTCAACTGCCTGTTCACAGCCCATCAGTAAAATTCCCGAGCTAAATAATGCGAAAGGAAGGACAGTATTGGCAAGAATTTTGGACATAGAATCAGGGTCTCGATACAGGTGATAGAATTTGGATAGTATTTAATATAAGGACAAACTATGGAGATAAAAAAGATTGTTGCAAACTCATAACAATTCTTCTGGATTTTAAATAATTAGCCAGATAGAAGTGAGAAAAATCTAATAAAAATGAATAAGTAAATATTTTATTTTAAGCGGGGCGGCTCGTTTGGCCGGCGATTAACTTGAAGACTTTATTGTGTGGAATTTCATTCGACTATTATTTTCCTGCCTCCTAAGCAATTGCTGAGTGTGCACGGATTTGGTTGAGTCTTTACAAATGTAGGTGAATATCAACTTAGTGAAATAAGAGTTTTAAATAGAAATAAGTACCCATTATGAAAACAGATACTTATTTTAATCTTAATACTTATTGAGAGAGTAGAGCATTATTTTGCAAGTTCTGCATTCACCGCATCTACAATCCGTGGATCATCTGCAGTAATGTCTGGTGCAAAACGTGCCACCACTTCGCCGTTTTTATTGATCAGGAACTTTTCAAAGTTCCAGAGTACTTCCGGTGGCTGGTTAGGGGTCAGGCCATAATCGACCAGATCTTTCCACCAAGGCCCCTCGCCGATACGTTCCGGTACAGCCTGCGTAAGAGTGGTATATAAAGGATGCTTGTCTTCGCCCGCCACAGAGATTTTTGCGAATAACGGAAAGTCGACTTTATAATTCACCGAACAGAATTCCTGAATCTCGGCTTCACTGCCTGGTTCCTGCTCCAAAAAGTTGTTGGCAGGAAAGCCCAGAATTTCCAGACCTTCAGCTTTTTTGTCATCATACAGTTTTTGTAAACCTTCATATTGCGGCGTCAGGCCACATTTAGAAGCGACGTTGACCACCAGCAAAACCTTACCCTGGTACTGGTTTAAAGTGGTTTCTGTTCCGTCAATGGTTTTGACTGGAATGTCATATACAGAGCGAGTCATTAGATTTCCTGTTTATTGCGACTGAATCGGTATTTGTTTTAACGGGTATTCAGATTTAGTACAAGTACAAACAGGTGAGCTGATTTACTTAAGGCAGTAAAATGGCTGCAATATTATGTGAAAAATCTATTATGCTATGGTGCGAATAGGAATAGCTTAATCACAAGACCAGCGACTCATGGATGACAGTATGACACAACAACAAAAAGCAGTCTGGTGGGCTATGGCCTTACCACTGGCCGCAGTTTTGATTTGGTCTCTGAATATGACGGTTACCCGTTATGTGGCGGATTATATTTCTCCCATCAGTATCAGTTTTTACCGCTGGGTACTGGCACTGCTGATTTTAAGCCCATTTCTGTTGCCCAAGGTCAAAGCGGCCTGGCCGGAAATTCGACCACATCTTGGACACTTTGCAGTTTTGAGTGCCTTGGGGATGGTGCTGTATCAAGGATTGGCCTATAGCTCTGCACACTTTACCACTGCGACCAATATGGGGCTGATCAATGCCTTTATTCCTATTTTTACCATTATTGTGGGTATTTTTGTCTTAAAAATTCGCCCGACACAGGCTGCGGTACTGGGGAGTCTGCTGTCTTTTATTGGGCTGATGTATGTCATGGCCCAAGGGCAGGGGTTGCATTTCTTGACGGTGGGCGACAGTTATATCGGTGATTTGCTGATGCTGATCGCAGTATTTTTCTATGCCTGCTATGGTGTCTTGCTGAAAAAATGGCAGATTCAGATTTCACTGTTGCTGAGTCTGTATATCCAGATTTTTATGGCCTGTCTCTATCATATTCCATTGGTACTTTACTTCGGTCTGGACAGTATTAATAGCCATAATGCAGCCAGTATTGTTTATGCCGGAATTTTTCCTTCTATTTTAGCCCCGTTTTTTTGGATGATGGCGGTACAGCAACTCGGTCCAAATCGTAGCAGTATTTTTATGAATCTGATGCCGGTTTTTACCGCGATAGTCGCCTATCTCTGGTTAGGTGAAGCCTGGACCATGTATCACAGTATTGGAGGCGGTATCATTTTACTGGGAATTATATGGGCACAATATCAGGGAAGAGCAAAGTGATAAGCTAAGGAACAGTTTATCAAGATATTAATTGTTTAAATATTAAGCAAACAATCAAGGTTTTTTAATTGAAATAGCCTGTTAAATCCCAATTTTTAAATGTGAAAATAAATTAGGACTTACGCATTGACGGATTCAAAAAAGTATTAAAATACTTTATAAAGTATCTGTGATCAGACGAATTAAACATGCTTCTACAGCAACTTGTACATTACCCATTTATATGGGCTTTCTCATGAC